>JAYSVQ010000066.1:0-2619 GCA_043718485.1 Bacteroidota bacterium | reverse complement strand
GCATTCCTACTCTAATTCTTCCCAATGCCGGAATCGTGTCGGTAAAAAAATCAACAGAGAGTAAAATGGAATCGTTTGCAGGAATCTGAAAGGTTATTGAATCGACATTGGGCGGGTAACATAAGTCAGCGCAAAAAGCAAACTGCCATGCCGCCGGAATATTCAAATTCAAACTTTGCACCTCTACTAAAACTGGGCTGGAACTTGGGTTTTTCAGCCGCGCATGTACGGGAATTAAACTCCCTGCATTACCCGTAACCAAACTATCGCCAAACCAAGAAAAAGTAAAGGAGCCCGTTTGCGCTTGCGCACAATTTCCGGTTCCCAGATTCAAAAGGGAATCAATATCACAGATTATATCATCGGGGTAGCGGTCAAACCAGCCATGCTTTGAGAAGATTTCACCATTGGGTTTGATTAGGTAACTATTGTTGGGCGCAGGTCCAAAATTCAACCACCAGGGATTGCATGGGCCATCCAAATAAACCGGCGCGTAAATCGTATAGGCCGCAAGCATATCACTCACAATCGCTTTGCGATCTCCATAGGTTAGGGGCTGCCTATACAAAATACCTGCATTTATGTTTTGAGTGGTGGTATTAACGGTACCGGAATAGGGGCTAATATCAATATCTGGATGTGCCTCTACGGTATAAATGATGGCTACATTGAGTTGACCTGCATAAGTGGCGACCACATTGTTGATTTGAGCAATTTTTCCACGATAAACCGGACAAGTATAGGAGCCATTGACCAATAAAACGGGTTTGCCTTGGGCCAAAAGGGTGCTCAATACAAGGGAATCCCCATTAACATCGTACAATTTAAAATCCGGAACGGTGTCTCCGGCTAAGTAACCTGAGGTAAAAAAACTGCCGTTGTAGGTTGTTATGCTACACATCGGCTCGCTATTTAATGGCAAATTCTGAATACCGATCGAGGGCTGAAGTTGAGCATGAATGGACGTCGAATAAAAAAGCACGAGGAGAACGAATAGCGATTTCTTCATTCCCCTAATTTAAGGTATTTATTCAACTCATAATAGAACTAGGTATTTCAAAATTCTTACGCATTCAGCAACTCACGAAATGAGGGTACTCAGGTCTCCAGTTCTAAAAACCCTAACAATAGATCCTTGGGAATTTCCATCGCCTTGCAAAGGCGAATAGCGGTAGAACGTCGCATAGTTCTCAGATCTTTGTCGCTTCGTGATAAAAAGTTTGCAAGGTTAGCTTGAGCAGAAGAGCCTCCATATCGGCTCGCAACTTCCTTTAATCCCAATTGCTTCCATTCAAAAATGGACCGTAGAATGTTTTCTCTACTGCTTTTATGAATATCAAGTAGTTCTTTAGGCAAGTTAGATTCAATATCCTCATTTACACTACTTTGTATTTTATTGAATTCATTTTCATCATCTTTCATTTTCTTTTGGGCGTTTTGCCCAAAATCTCCTTTCAACCCTGATTTAGGTAAGCTACCGGAAAGGGCCGCCTGAACCAATTCAACCAGAAATGGTTCTGGAATAATGAACGCCATATTGCCTTCATCGTCATTTTTAAGGGTTTTTAAATTCATCAGCCTCATTCCCCATGCCGATAAATGAATCGGAATCTTGATATCCTCTAGTTTCATTTTATTCATTTTTGAATAGCTAAAGGTAAGAATGCCTTCGAATTATTCAAGAATGGAAAATGAATTTCATTTTAAGGGCGAAAGGGCAACTATAGGCGACTATAGCCATTTACACACGGAGAAGATGAATAAAACCATCACGAAATTCATGGTTTTCTTTTACTGATTCATTTAGGCTTCAAAACCTAAATGGGGTGAATGGTAACGCCCCTCTTTTGTTACCATTGGTTGCGCAAGCACTTCGGTGTGCAATGCCTTGGGCTTTTGAATTGTGTTTGGTTTGGTTTGGGTAAGCTTTGTACCATCTAAGATTCTTACCCCCTCAACGAACCACTTAACTTCAGTTTGGCGACTTGAATTGGAACGGAAGAAGGATTCAACTCACTAACCTTTGGGATGGCCAAAAGGTATTGTAGATGTTTTTTTGCTAACAATGTGGAAAAGCAAAACTCATTTTTTCTGATTTGCGTATATTTGCACTGGATTGGGGTGTCCCCGGTCGGTAGGGGGTTTTAAGCCTAGAGCTGAAACTCCCTATTTTTTTGGAATAAAATACAAAAACCGAAAAGTTTGAATATTCGTCATATTTTATTCCTTGATGAAAGTGGCGAACGATGCTGTGTGTTTGGTAAAGAAAGATTAGAAGATGTTACGCGAAATGGTTCTTCAAAACACCTTTCAGAAAGCTTAAGGCCTAAGTCGTAACGTATTGAGGCTTTGGATGATTGATCGTTATGTCGTTTGCAACCCTGAAATTAAAGTTTCATTTTTGTTGTACAATTAATAACTAAAAAGATAAGGTATTAGCATTTTAATTCGTTTAAAATCAAAGCAAAAGGAGGACAAAATGGACGCAAGTTATAAAGTAGAAATTTTAGAAAAAGAGGGTGTTATTGTTGAAGTAAGGGCCTTTTTTCCGCTTTTAACAAAGGAAAAGGATGGTAATTATTTTGTTCAATGTCCCTTATTCAAAACTTTGGGATATTC
>JAYSVQ010000065.1:0-7693 GCA_043718485.1 Bacteroidota bacterium | reverse complement strand
CCTTGTGTGCCATAGGTTCCCGGTTGATTAAAAAAATTGCCGGGGCCTTTCATCCATGTCCATAAATTGGTTGTTGGATTATAGCGCCATAAATTATTGCTTGCCCCTGTGGCACCATCGGTGCCACCAAATATCCAGAAATTACCAGCTAAATCGGTCCAAGCTGCCGGTTCATATGTGCTTGGAGGACTTACAGCCGCTCCCGGCACGCCCTGCGTGCCATAGGTTGCAGGAACGCCTGCTGTATTCGGCCCTTTCATCCACGTCCAAATTCCGGCTTGGGAAAATAGCACAGTGGGTGTTCCAAATAGAATGACGAAAAAGCAATGGATTATGGTTGTGCGAAGGTTCATGCTTATTCCTTATCTAATTTTTGAGATTCTCTTAAATGTTCATGCTCTTCCTCATCCTCGGTTTCAATCTCACGTAGTATTTTATTTTGTGTGTTTATCACAAACAACTCACCTTTTTTCTGAACGAAGGCCTCCCCATGCTGAAAAATATTAGCTACATCATATTCAAACGGAATCTTTACTTCGCCCAAAAGGTTTATAAAGCCCCACTTACCTGATGCAGATTGTACAGGCGCCAATCCTTCCGAGAAATTTTTACCGTTCTTAAATTGAAAGGGATGTAGAGCCAGACCCTCAGCATTCATAAAGCCGGCCCAGCCATTCACTTTTACAAAGGCAATGCCCTCATGAAAATCAGAAACCTCGTCGTATTGAGGCTTAATAATTTCTACTCCATTTGGATTAATGAATCCCCATTTTCCGGAGAGGTTTACTGCTGCTTTGCCCTCATAAAAAGGGTGCACTTCATCATACCGAAAGGGAAGTAATAAATTTCCATCAGCTGAGAGAAAATTCATTTTTCCATGTCTTACAACGATAGCATGACCATTAGAAAAATTGCTTCCTGCCTCCCAGCTTTCGGTAAAGCGTTTACCTTCTGCAGTTTTGTAAAATACTCGCCCCTGCTCATAAAAGCGAATGGGGCTTTGCGCTTGATGTTGGATTACGAAACCGAAAAAGAGCAAAAGTGCGAGACATCTTTTCATTTAATATAAAGGCTAAAACCTGTCTAATTTAGAGCATGAAGCGGAATAATGCAAAGCAGACAATTGACTTTGTTTGACTTTGGCCTCTAATTTTAAAAACCAATGGAAATTATATCATTTACCTTGAATTTTAGGCAAAAAGGGGCATTTTAAATTAGGGGAGAATCTAAAAAAGCGAGCTCGGTTTTATCCCACTTTATCCAATTCATCAAAAACTTCAAGCCTTATTCATTTCTCTTTTACTTTTAAGCAATGAAAAATGATTCTTTCTTAAGTGCGATTTCGGGTCCGACTTTGTTGGTGAATGAAAAGATAGCCCGTGAGAATATTGCAAAAATGGCGCAAAAGGCAAGGCAATATAAGCTGCGGTTCAGGCCGCATTTTAAAACCCATCAAGCGGCTGAAATTGGAGAATGGTTTAAGGAGGAGGGAGTAGAGGCAATCACAGTTTCTTCTCTGAAAATGGCACATTATTTTTCTGAAAAGGGATGGAAGGATATCAGCGTTGCAGTCCCCGTAAATTTGAGAGAACTACATTTGGTAAATGAATTGGCAGCTAAGATTTCATTGCATCTTTTTGTCGATTCCTCATTTGTAGTTGCTGCCCTTCAAATGTGGATTTCCAATCCCATTCAGGTTTGGATAAAAATAGATTGTGGATATGGCAGGGCAGGTTTTCATCATGAGAATGTGGAACCGATTCGGCAATGCCTCAGGCAAATAATCGCAAACCCAAAAACACAATTTGCAGGTTTGGCCTGTCATTCTGGACAAACCTATAAAGCAAAAAACAAAAGCGAGATTTTAGATATTCAAAATGAATCCCTTTTGCGGATGGGAAACGTAAAGCAAGCCATTCAGGATTTGTCGCCGAATGCTGAAATTTCCATTGGTGATACACCAGCATGTAGTCTATCAGAAAATTTCGTTGGCGCAGATGAAATCAGACCCGGTAATTTCATTTTTTATGATGCCATGCAGGTAGGTATTGGTTCTTGTCAATGGTCACAAGTTGCGGTGTGTATGGCATTGCCCATTCTTAGTCTTTACCCGGAGCGCAAAGAGGTTTTAGTATATGGGGGTTCGGTTCACTTTTCTTCTGATTTTTTGTTGGATGAAGACGAGACACGAAATTACGGCCCTGTGGTGTATTTTATTGAAGGGGGATGGTCAGAGCCCATTCCGGGCGCAAAACTGGGGCGCATTTCTCAAGAGCATGGCATCTTAACATTTGAAAAAGAAATTCCGGAATATCTGAGGCCGGGAATTGTAATAGGGGTATTGCCCATTCATTCATGTCTTACGGCAGAATGCATGGGAAAATACATGAATCTGAATGGGGAAATTATGGAACGTTTTCGCTATTCCAACCTGCTTTAGCCCTTAGCGTTTTTCAAATTCCAGAAAAGCGATATGAAAGAAATCAGGATTACTCTCTTCACTTTGAATAAACATGTGTCCGTTTTTCTCGCTGATGGCAGATTTATGACTGATTTTATTGCCCAACGCAAGACTTACCTTTCTTGCATAATCCGGGCTGGACACACTGTTAATATCTGTATTGAGTTGATTGTAATTTTGCTCTTTAGCTGAGATTACAATAGCGATAAAATCCTTATTCCCTTTTTCATCTGCGGTTAAACTTTGTTTACGCGGAAAAATGCGGGTGCCTGTGGTGCCGCAATAGGCAGCATGTTGTTCTGAATAGGGAAACAATACATAAGAGCTGCCGTCGGTTTCCTGACCAAAAATATAAATATAGGTGGGTTTTTTATTTTCGATAGAGACCTTGAAACGACTTCCTTTTCGAATGGGTATTTTAGTTTGAAAAGTGAATTCCCCGGTTTTCTTTAGGTCCATATTTTTTGAAGTGCCGAACTCGACCAGACCTAACAAAATCTCCTGACTGGCTAATCCTTCTACGGCATCGCCCATGTTATACATGCCAAAAGCTTCGCGCACGAAGTAGTTAAAATCTTCGTATTTCACCCATCCAATGCCCTTTTCGCCCCATTCCGGCCCCCATGAATTCATGATTTGAAAAGCACCCCCTTCGAGCATAACATTATAGCCAATCACGCACATGGCGTGTCCGCCAAAACTATTTACCCGGTTGTAATCGCTGCGGGTAGGTTGCCATATCGATTTTCCTTCCATCTCTCGCATAAACGAGCCGCCTACCATCATGCCAATAACCACTGGTCCGCCGGAAGCAAGATGTTCCCGAACGGCATTCACATTAACTTTAAAATCATCGCTGTCAACAGAAAGGCGGGTGGCACCTTTTATTTTAAATTGTGAAGCGCTTTGTTTTATGTTTCCCCCCGGCTCATTGCTGCATGTGTTTTCGTCATAGGGAAAAGTGCGCAAAGAAACATCGCCTACATTTTCAAGTACCTCCATCGCCTTATTCAAATAGGTTCCATTGCAACCTTTCAATGCAATTTGGTTGTATAAAAAAGAGGGACTAAAACGAATTTCATTTGGGTCTTTTCCTGTTTTTTTAGCTTCAAGAATGGTTCTTGCTGCATAGGAACTTGCCCAACCCACGCAACTGCCTTGTTGGCCTTGGTTGAGCCGATCAGGCGCATAATTGAGCAGACTTATTTTTTCGGGCAGTTGGTTTCCACCTTCAGCCAATGGCTCATACACTTGGGCTTTTTCATACTCTTTTGGGTCTAAGTTTGCGCCGGTTGCAAAGCCTGCATCTGTACCTGAAAACAGCCCCCCCAATCCACCTGAAAAATAGAGAAATGCCCCGCCAATCAAGACAAGCGGAATTCCGATTTTGGGATTTCGAAACAGGAAACCCAATAGCTTCGGAAGCATATAAACGATAGGGTTTCCACCGCCTCCACCTCCTGGCCTCGAGGGTCTGGGCGGGGTATTTGAACCTGACCCTGCGTTTGGGTCGTCTGTCATGCGAATGGGCATTTCGGTTTGGATTTATTGATGGGAGTCGGCCCCAAATTTCGCTGAATAATATTAAATTGGCATGAATTATTTTGGAGAAGGCCCCTAATTATATCGCCCTGTCGATTCCCATTTTCTTTTTGCTGATGGGTCTCGAATTTTTCATTCAATGGAAAAAGGGAAAAATCTATTATCGCTTCAATGATACACTGAGCAACCTGAGTTGCGG
Source organism: Bacteroidota bacterium (assembly GCA_043718485.1). Taxonomy (GTDB): domain Bacteria; phylum Bacteroidota; class Bacteroidia; order J057; family JADKCL01; genus JAYSVQ01. The sequence goes on along the minus strand of JAYSVQ010000065.1, from coordinate 3,491 downwards.
AATCAACCAACAGGTACTTGCTGTGATGATAAAAGGCCTGTTAATCTGGGCCTATATCTGGATTTATAATCAGAATTTTCTGCACTTTCGTTTTCCCCTTGACTCCATCTGGACATGGTTGCTTTTATTTATCGGGGTAGATTTTTTTTACTATTGGTTTCATCGTGCCGGGCATGAAATGAGTGTTATTTGGGGCGGACATGTGGTTCATCACCAAAGCGAAGAATATAATTTATCGGTTGCGTTGCGGCAGGGTGCCTTTCAGGCTTTTTTCTCATGGGTGTTTTATTTACCCTTAGCTGTGCTTGGATTTGACTCCATCATGTTTGTGGTGGTGAATCAGTTTCAAACGCTCTATCAATTTTGGATACACACCCGAACGATAAATAAAATGCCAAAATGGTTTGAATATATTTTTAATACGCCCAGTCACCATCGGGTGCATCATGGAATTAACCCGCAATACATTGACAAGAATCACGGGGGAACTTTTATCATTTGGGACCGCCTGTTTGGCAGCTTTCAACCTGAGGAAGAAGAAGTGGTGTATGGCATTACCAAGCCCCTCAACAGTTGGAATCCGGTTTGGGCTAACCTTGACTATTTTCGGGATTTATTTTCAAATGCATTTCGGGCACAGAAAGTAACTGACTTCTTAAAAGTATTTTATAAAGGCCCGGGCTGGGTACCTGCCTATCTTGGTGCGCCACCGCAACCCAAGCAGCCTTTTGTAAAATATGACAATCAAATTCCGAAGCGGCTTAATTATTATATTTTATCTCAATATGTGATTTTGCTGGGTTTGGTTTCAGCGTATTTGCTGATGGGCGACAAATTCTCAGATGGGTATGGAGAAGCGAGAAGCCAATGGGCGATCGTCTTAGGCGGCTTGCTCATTTTTATTTCTTCTATGTCTTTAGGGGGGATGCTGGAATTGAAAAAGTGGTCTCCAATTACTGAAATCATTCGTTTGCCGGCAATTTCCTTGCTTATTTGGCCGATATTCTCGGCTGATAGGCCGCTACTTTATTTCATTATTTCCCTTTCTCTGATTCTTTTATCTTTGGCCTGGCTTTGGAAAGAAAGAAAAGCATTTATATTGCCAACTAAACCACGCAGCGCATTGCAATGAAAAAAGTGATACCCTTCATCCTTCTTTGTTTTAGCCTTCTTTTGGCAAAGGCGGATTCCCCACTCACCTCAACTGAATTTTGGAGGGCATATAAAAACGAAAGCATAATCCAATACACAAAAGATGTAGGCGTGATGGATAAGAAGATCGCTAAGTTTTTAATGGATGAGAAAAATAATATTGGCCTTAAGGTTGCGGTTTGCAATGTGCTCAGTTGGAATATAGACGGCCAAAATAACGCCAATCTTTTATTTGCTTTTATTTCCAAGAAGTACCATTTCAAACCTGAGCATGAAGACCTCGATCGGTTGAATGCAGGTGAGTTGGCTTGCATGGGTTACCTCACCGCAATGGATGATTATTTTAGTCCCCAAAAGGGTTTGCCCTACCTTGAAATGGCGGTTGAAAAAGAAAGAACCAGCCTCGCCATTCAAATTGTAAACGCCCTCGTCGAAGCTCAGGTGGCCTTTGAATCGGATTGGTGCGCAGTGTTTACCCTGGTGCATGAAGTTAGTATCGATGATCATTTAAAGGCCGACTTTTTGCACGAAGCAGAAGACATCATAATGGAATATATTAATTTGTATGAAGAAAACTGTCAATAAACCCATTTCGGTTTTGCTATGAAGTTCACCCTTTCGACTCGCGTTCAAGGCAGCCCTGAAAAAGTGTTTCAGGGTTTTAGTGAAGAATTATTTCTTGCGCTCACACCCTTTTGGGTAAAAATAAAGATGAAGCAGTTTGATGGTTTTAAGGTGGGTGATCGCTTTATTTTTAAGGTCACTATGTTTGGTCTTTTCGCACAAGATTGGCATAACAAGGTGGTCGATTCCGGAACCAGTGAGGATCGTTGTTATTTTATTGATGAAGGCGTTATCATGCCTTTTCCCTTTACCCACTGGCGACACGAGCACATCATTGAAAAGAAAAATAACATGGTTTGGATTAGAGATGCCCTGCATTACCATTGCGACTATTTGCCCTTGGAATGGATTGTGTTTCCCGTTTTGTGGTTGCAATTTTGGATTCGTAAACCGATTTATCGCAGAAGGTTTAAATAAAAACAACAATTCATTTTTTTTGTAACATGCGACCCCTGCCGGGGTCGGGGAATTGGATTAAACCAATATTCGTTTTTCTACCCATATCTTGTGCCTACGGCACAGGAAAACGAAAATTGATGTGCGATTTTGCAGTCAATCCCAAACAGACAATTGGTCTTTCCAGCAATCCCAAACATATATTTGGTCTTGCAAGCAATCCCGAAGGGATTGAACCTTATTAAAATTGTATGCTTTTGTGAAGACGACCCCGAAGGCGGTCGCACAATAAATTTTCTGCCAATAACATGCGACGCCCTCCGGGGTCGAGGAATTGGAACGGAATCTTTTCTAATAACATATGACTCCTTCGGAGTCGGGGAACCGGAATGGATGTACGGTCTTGCAAGCAATCCCACTCAGATGTACGGTCTTGCAGGCAATCCCACATAGATGTGCGGTCTTTCAGGCAATCCCGAGGGGATTGAACATTATTAAAATTATATGCGTTTGTGAAGACGACCCCGAAGGCGGTCGCACAATTAATATTCGGCAAACACCATGCGACCCGCTGCCGGGGTCGGGGAGCGGCATTTTCTGCCAAATTTTAAGGAAGGTACCTTGTAATTTTGTGCAAATAGGGCATTTTTAATCCCCATTCGCACAAATTTCCCATCTTTACGGTTCACTCACGATTCAAATGAGATACCTATTCCTATTCCTTCTCTTTTTTCCGCTTGTTGCAATTGGGCAACTACCTATTCCTTACCAGATTCACAATGCTGACCTTCCCCAATGGGTGCAACTGATGTATGCCGAAAAACCCGATGTGGGTGTAGTTGCAGATGCATATGACCAATATTATGCCACGCACCCATTTGTGAAAAATGCGCATACCCAATATTTTAAACGATGGATGGCCGCCATTCGTCAAGATGCGCATGGAGAAGCAATTGGTGAAAAGGCAACAGCGGCTACAATCGTCAATGAAGAAGCCTATTTGCAAAGATTGCAACAGCGACAAAATTTTAGAACTTCTTCAGCTACGGCGAATTGGGAATGTGTAGGTCCGATTGATTTTGACAAGGGTGCTGCAAGCATGAGTTATGCCGCCGGTGCAGCCCATCTTTATACGGTTGAGGCTGCCCAAAGCAATACCCAAATTCTCTTTGCCGGCTCAGCAAATGCCGGACTTTGGAAAACGACAGACAAAGGACAAAACTGGACCAACGTCACAAAGAATATGTTAATAAGCTCGATAGTAGCTGTTGAAATTAAAAGAAACAATCCTGATGTCGCTTACTTTGGCGGAGGGAACA
>JAYSVQ010000064.1:0-7710 GCA_043718485.1 Bacteroidota bacterium | reverse complement strand
TCGCACTTGAATCAGACGGTAAGCATTTGCAATCTGATACAATGAGTAGCATTGGTCTGTTTGGCGGTTTGGTTATTATTCATTTTACCGGAATTCTTTGGTTAGATAGTGTATTCGCTTTTTTCCTTGCTTTGTTTATTTTATTTACCGGAATCTCTTTGGTAAGAAGGTCTATTGCCGGCTTAATGGACGAAACTGATTTTGAAAAAGTAAATGAAATTATTCAGGTCCTTGAAACCAATCGAAAAATAGATTGGATCGACGTGCATAACATGCGGATTCAAAAATATGGTTCACACTTGCATATAGATTGCCATGTAACCCTTCCTTTTTTTTACTCCTTAGAAAAATCTCATTCAATCCTGAAAGACCTTGAAAATATCCTGAACACAGAATTTAAAGAAAATATTGACATTTTCATTCACGCAGACCCTTGTATCCCGCCTTCCTGCGCCATTTGCTCTTTAAGTGATTGTAAGGAAAGAAAGCATCCCCACCGTGAACGGCTGAAATGGAGCCTGGAAAACATCCTTGAAAATCAAAAGCACAATTAATTTAGTTTTTCGATTTTTATCCATAAATTTCTCCTTTCCAACTAATATGCAATACAAATATCTTGTCGGATTCCTTGTTTTCTTGCTTTCTTGGGGGTTTTCTTTTACCCAATCCGGGGCCTTTACACCCGCAAATGCAGACTATACCTTTCCGCGTTCGGCATTAAAATCGCAGGACACCCTCGCTATTAAAAACTATGTACGCGACTATCCACATGCTTTTTGGCTTTATAGTAGAATCTATAACCCAGTTTTAGTTTCTAATTTTACTCCCTTTACCAATGACTCGCAACGAAGAATGGGGGCCCATTTAGCTAAGAATGCAGCCTTTTGTTACTTCCTCAACCGAAAATGCTACGGCCCCGATAGTTTGGTGGTTTTAGATTCTACTGAACGCAGTTTTTTCCTTCAGCAATCTTTAGACCATTTAGCAGCCATAGTAACCACGGTCGAGGCATTTCCGAATACCGACAATTACATTTTCAGGTCAAATGAACTTATAGATAATTTGGTTGCCTATGATTTATTAAAAGGGGCCGGAGTTCCGGACTCAACCCTTGCTATTGCACGGGCCAAGCTTATAGAATATGCGGCCAATTTATTTCATGAATGCAATGTTGACATTATCGGTCTTAATTTCTTTAGCCTTCACCCCAACAATCATGCTATCAGGGTCGGTGCTGCGCTTGCTATGGCAGGAATTATTCTCAATGATGTGAACGAGGCCAGTCCGGACCGCCAAGCCGCAATTTGGTTTCATACAGGAATGTTCAATGTAAACAAAATGTTTTGGGAGGGAGGCGGTGCCATGTCCCTTGCCGGCCAGGTTTCAGGATACGCAGAAGGGCCCCATTATTTCAGGTACACCATGAAACATTGTTTGCCTTTGTTTAAAGCGCTAAAGCAATTTGTGCCTGACACTACTTTTGCCCTAACCTACAAAGCAGTAACCACTCAAGTGAGACATCCATGGTATGACCCCAGATATGAAAAATTATATGAATGGGCCACCCGTATTCGTTTGCCCAACGGAACCTTACCTGTTTTGGAAGATTCCTTCATCGACCCAACTTTTCCGGAATTGGCAATTCTCCAAAATCCAAAATACCATTGGGATGTTGCCTTTCAATATTTCAGGCATTTTTGGTCAGACAATTATGAAAAACAACTCACCTATTCTTCTGATGATTTAAAGATTGAATACCTATCGGCCACTACCCCATTCGGTGCAGATACCTTTGATTTATTCCAAATCAACCAAGATGTTGGCCATGTAATCATGCGCTCCTCTTGGGAAGACACCGCAACCTATTTGCACCTCTATGCAAAATCCGGGCAAATGCGTGAGAATGCCAAAGGGCACAACCAAGGCGACGGAACCAGTTTTATTTTGAGTGCAAAGGGACATGTGCTTGCGCTCGACCCGGGTTATGTGCAATGGAGTTTGCGTGCTCAGGTTGCTGGGCCGGATCAACACAATCTCGTGCTTATTGATGGCCTTGGCCCTCCGGGGGGCGCAACCAATTCAGGAGCCGATACTGATGTAAGTCTCTTTCAAGAAGTAGATTTTACAAATGCCGATATATGTGAGGCCCGCTCTGCCTATAGCAACGGAACTTTCTCCCGAAGAACGCTCTTTATGCACCGCGATTATTTCCTTATGTCAGACCAATGTAAGGCTACCGCATCCCATGAATATTCTTGGAGATTGCATGGTTTTGGCCTTGAAAACGGAGACTCCATTCGTGGCTGGTTTCAATTTGATTCTTTGGCGAGAGAAGCCTCATGGACACGCGAAGGCGTTACTTTATATGCACAGGTAGAAGCAGCTTCCGGTAATCCTGTTTTCACAAAAGAAATAAATGTACACGAACAAGAATACCTAATTACCGAAAACCATAGCACCTTGGTTGTAAAAGAAACCGGTAACAATGCCGCATTTCTTGCTTTTATGTTTGGTGGAAATACTGCGCCACCACCAGCGACTGCACTCAATGTTTCGGGAAATGCTGCATTCAAAATCAACCCACCGGGTTTCAATGATTTCGCCATCGCCTCTACAAACGGAACCCTAACTTCGGTTTCCAGTAGCCAGTCGGGTTTGGCTCAAGATCTTCAAGTAAAAGGAACTTTTACGGTTTGGTCTGAAACGACCAGCAACGCTTTTTCCTTTTTCAGCACATGGGAAAATGATGAAATCAGATATGGAAATAATCCCTATTATATTTCCAATCATCCGATGGGATTTGCCCTCGAAAAAACCAATTCTAGCCGGTTCGATGGCTACGCTTCTGATACAGGTACGGTGCAACTCTACATTCCATTCTCCCCGGCAAGTGTAAACGGATGGGGAATTGACCTGTGGTCTTATGACGCGCTCAATGGAATTTTGAGCCTTCACTTTTGGAAAGAAACCTGGTTTGCCATTCACCAGAATTTTGTAGCCGGGTTGCCACGCAGTCTTCCCGGAAAAGAGGTTGCCCTTTTTCCAAATCCGATTCGTAAAGGAGAAAACGGCAACCTTGCATTTGCACCCGAACTGGTCAATCAAAAAATGAAATTAACCTTTTTCAATGTAGAAGGGAAAATCATGAATGCAATTGAAGGTCTTGTTCAAGAAAAAATAACCTTGCCCCTACCCTTCGATGCGGGAATTTATTTTCTTGTGATTCAAATCGAAAATAGAGAGGCCCTCTCTAAAAAAATAATGATTCTTGGGGAGTAATTAATTTCCGATCAGGTCATTCATCTTGTTTTCAAGAATCAAGACTTTGCTCCGCTTTCTGAATTCAAGTTCCCTTTTAATTCTGTCTAAGTCTTGTTGTGATTTCTGAGTTTCTGCTTCTTGATTCATCATATTAATGTCGAACCATTCACCTAAACATGCCCTTAAGGCTGGCTTCAAGGCCTCTTTTTCGACCAACTGACTTTCTAAATATTTTCGGGCAAGGTCCATGCACCTTTGATGCAATTCCCCCTCATTTACCATTGATGAAAAACGCAAGGGTTGTTCCTGACGCTTATTGGCATAATACCCCTCAAGTGAGAGATTGCCTTGGGCATTCGAATTATTTGAATAGGATTGTACTCCATTTTCATCCGTTCCTGATTTACCTGAATACACCAATTTCCCTTCCCTTAAAAAATAATCCCCGCCCATGAGATTGAACCTGTATTCCGTTCCTCCCTTTACTGAGGTTTCAACAAAAAAATCTTTGCGCAGGCTTCTCAACTCAATGGGCAATTCGGCATCGGGGACCAAATTCCCATTCACCCATACCATTCCATTTTGAATGCGCAGGGTTTGTAGCGGATTAAAGGTAGTATTGGAGTAATACGCCTCTTGGGAATTCATCGTGCGTTTTCCGCTTACCTGTTGGGCAGGCATTTGAGCCTGCACGTTGTGGCAGCTCAGAAAAATAATCCCCATAATAAAGGGATAGAATCGCATCATTCTAACTATTTAAGGTTCAAAAGTACAACATTTTCTCCGCATGGTGAGGCCGGATTAAGGTTGACAAGACGGTAGGTATTATGAATCATATGCACAGGAACCTCCCGCTGGGCCGACAAATTGCGGATATCGTATTGAATCTCTTTAATTTTATTATCCAGACTGGGGTCATCCCACATCAGGCGGCTTTGGTTTCTTTCTACCACGGGTTCATCGCTCACTTGTTGGTAACGATAAATTCCATACAAAGAAACCGAAGCGATAAACAGCACCATGACCAGCGCCATGACCAGATTCAAACTCAAAAATTTAACTTTGCCCTGCCGCTTGTTGCGCCTGGTTGTGCGTTGAATTTGAGTTTTTGCGAATGCCTTGATTTTACTGATGGAACTTTCTGAGGGCTGAAGTTCAGCAGCAGAAAGTTGATCTTTGGTTTCTTTCAGTTGCTCAAAATCCATCCACAGGGCCTCATCTTTTACGAGGGCATCCAAGAAATACTGTTCCTCATCACCGGCCATTTCGCCGTAGAGGTACCGCAAGACATCTTCTTTACTGAACTTTTTTTCCATATCTAACTTCATCCCCCGCCATGCCCATCATTTTTCTAAGATTAATGAGCGCATAGCGCATTCTGCCTAATGCTGTATTAATACTCACGTCGGTAAGGTCGGCAATTTCTTTGAAACTCAAATCACCATAATGCCGCATGATTAAAACCTCTCGTTGGGTATCGGGTAATTGTTGAACCAACTCACGAATGCGAACGACATCTTCTTCAATTACCAATATTTGTTCCGGGCCGGGTTCAGACCGCGGAATATTGTAAAAAACACTGTACTCGTCTTTGTCGCGTTGAAAGGTGACCCGTTTTCCTTTTCTAAAATAGTCAATGGCAAGGTTTCGTCCGATTCGGCTCACCCAAGGTAAAAACTTACCCTCTTCATTGTAGCCGTTTGAGCGAATGACATTCACCACCTTAAACATGACATCCTGAAAAAGGTCTTCTGCCAGGTCTCGATCTTTTACGATCAAATAAATGGTACTAAAGACCTTACTTTTTACCCGATGCAACAAAATGTCAAATGCATCCTCGTTTCCTGCTGCGAATAAACGTACCAACTCTTCGTCTGGTAAACGCTTCATGGTTTTTTCTTTCATAAATTCCCGATTAGAGCGATTTAGTATTGTTTACTCATAGGCGCTGGAAACTTAGACTTTCCATAAAAATTGGATAAAAATTTTAGAAACTGGTGGGATATACGCCCCCTGGCCTGTAAATGTTGTAAGCGGGTGTAAATAATTTGGGGCCGATTAAAATCAGGGCTTTGAGCCCAACAAGGCGACTATGACCTCCCTATCCAAAACCGCGTTTAATCCATTCGATTCTGAACAAGTAAGATTCCCCTTCCCTAACCAAGCCTTAAATTCAAAGAATTAGGCCCCTTTGATCCCAAATAGCCTTACAACCTTCAAGAAAAAAAGGCCTCAACAGGCCCAATAATTTAAGACACAACACCTTGTTTATCAATAATTTAGCCTGTCAAAACTTCATTATCAAACCCACCTTTTTCTTAGGCCCATGCATCATCCCAGCATTACCCAAGCATTATCGAAGCGTTATCCAAGCATTATCGAAGCGTTTGAAGGCGTTTAAACCCGGCACAAAAGACCAAAGGCTTGGGTGGGTAAGAATTTAGATTAAACCCATGCTTTTCGAAGACCCCGATCCTCGGGAAGCATGGTGTTAGCAGTATGAGGATTTCGGCTTCAACTCGGATAAGGAATGGTATGATCATGAAAACGGGGCTGTCCCCACAGATTCGTAGGCACCCACAATTTGATGAAATCGTATTTTTTCCCTGGTTCTGGAACCGCAATTGCCCAAACGTTTTTGGTTTGGTTCAGAATTCAGTTTTTCATTCGGTTCGTTCGTATCATATATATAATTTGTAGAGACAATGCATTGCCTTGTCTCTACGCCGTTCCCACCATCTACGGAATTATCGGCATCCCCGTCGTTAACCCCATCCCTGTCGTTTACGGCATTTTCACCATCACACCGTTCCCTTCCCCTAAACCCATGAGGCTGATGGGGAATGAAATAAATGTTCGTCTTGTAAAAAAAATTACAGATTCATGCACCATTTTGCGCAATGAAAAAATTCAAAAAACTCCCAGAAAAAAGCATTTGAAACTATGGGAAGGGTGACCGGCTTTGAAAAAGGGGTAGCAAAAAAATCAAGGTGCTTATTTACAATGGATTGAAACATATCATTTAACATTTCATTATCGGTACCCAAAGGTTTTTTATTATTGGGATAAAAAGTAGAATAGGAGTTGTTTTCAAAACAATGAACTATATTATACCCTACAAACAGTGCGAATTGAGAATTTTCATATAGTATATCTTTGGGGTCTGGTGATTGGGGTACTATAGGTAACTGGAGCATTATTACAAACTCTGTGAGAGATGCAATTTTGAATTTATCAATTCTATTTTTTACGACTGGGCCTAATAATTCTTTTCTAAGTTCAAAATGCATCATAGTAAGAATTTCAGGACTATTTTGCTTTAACTCAACTGAAATTGATTCCTTTTTAAGCCTTTGTTCACAAAAACTATTAAGCCAATTTGAAAAAATATCTGCCCGAAGCAAATATTTATTGGCGGTTTCGTCGTCCCAAGTTTCAGGGGGCCGTATAAAACTCATGATAGATTCTAAATGTGAAAGAATTTTACAGAGGTGACTTTCTTTAGCCTACTTACCCTTTTTAGTAACCTGACTTAAAAAATCATAGGCTTCCTGGGCTGTCTTTTCATCATATTTTAATGATGATTCAGCAGGGGGAGAATCATTGGATAATTTTTTCCCTAATTTTTGAGCCTCTTCCAGATTAAACTCAGGCAATAACCCAGATATCAATTTTTGAGCCTCAATAGCGGCGAGATCAAAATTATATTCTTCGTTGTTTTTCATTTTCTCTTTGCTCAGCTTAAAGGGACTTTACCATTAAAGCATTTCTCAAAGTTGGTAGCATTACCTTCACGATATTCTCAAATTTTCCACAAAAAAGACCTCAAAGTTAATATTATACAACGAAAAGACCAAAAGGGTTATTTTTTTTGACAAACAGTGCAAAAACAGTCCGAAAATGACATCTGGTTGTTTTACAAAAAAGCCAATTCAATGTTCCATTTACCCTTTGTTCACAAAATGCCTGCTCAAAATTCAAAAAACGGGCACTTTTGGAAATAAGACTTTGAACAAAATGAACATAACATAGGGCAATACCCTATTTAGAGGCTAAAAGGCCAAAAACAAAGTTTTCAATAGCTTGTTGATGCTTTTATTTTGGTCATTTCCAACCTCAGAAATAAAAGGAAGGAAATGCGGCAGTTAAAATGTAGTGAACCAAAGCCTGAAGCTAATGTAAAGCCCATCTTGAGTGGCGGCGGCAAAAAACAAATGTGGATAAATATCGCCCCTGTAAATGAATACCCTGAAAATCAATGCCTTTTAATTTAATATGCCACTTGGGTTCAAATAAATGGTTTTATTCATTGCAAAATGAGAAAAAAGAATCAATTTGTGTACTTATGACTAAGCCAATATTCAAAGAAATGAATAATAAAATAAAACCTCGCCTATTTAGTAAGGATGGGGAAGCGTTTGAATGTCAGATGTAGGAGCAAAAAAAAGC
>JAYSVQ010000063.1:0-2626 GCA_043718485.1 Bacteroidota bacterium | reverse complement strand
TAGCTTTAGATGTTTCTGATCCAAATATAAATAATGGTACAGAGTTCGTTTTTATTCTTTATAAAAATGCGAGTACGACTGATAATTTTTATTATTGCCGCTCCTCTGACAATGGCCAGACTTGGGCATCGCCCCGAGTTATCACTCCCACAAGTAAATGTTTTCGAGATGCGTCTTTTAATGTTATTGGGCCAATCCCTTTCGTTGTAAATTCATTGAATCCCGATATTTTTTATTCTGAAGGGGGAAATATTGAATGTGGCTCTATATACGATGGATACAATAGATTGGTTGCAAAGGTTGAACTTTTGTCTTCCTCAGTTTCGCTTGAATTTAAAACAGTTTACTTCCTCGGAGCCTCTCATGCAGATATAAGGGTAATAAAAATTGTGGAACCCTCTGCCAATGGCTTAAATGACAAATTATATGTAGGAAGTGATGGCGGCATACTCTATTCAACGAATAGTGGAACCAGTTGGAGTGATGCAAATGGTGAAAATTTAGCAATCTCTGAAATGAGAGGGATTTCGACCTCGGAGGCCTCCGCCAATACAGTATTATTTGGATTACAAGATAATGGGACTGTTAGGTTAAACTCATTGACTTTGGATTGGGCCCAAGACCAAGGAGGGGATGGATATAGGTGTTATGTTGACGATGTTGACCCTACAATAAGACTGATAACCTGGAATGGTGGTGCTCAAGCTGGAACCGTCAGCCTAGTCCATGACCAAAAATCGAATCCTATTACTGCGGTAGGTAACCAGATTTATTATGGAATGAACCGAACGATTAAAATTCTCTCTGCAAATTATATTACCCATTCAGTTTCTGTAAGTGCTACAAAACAGCAACCAGTCTGGATTGACGATTGTTCCTTTTTCGTGGGGTTGTCAGCTTGCAAAGCTAATCCCCAAATTGTTTTGGCTTCAAATGCTAGTCAAACCTGGAACAATTTTAATTTTTCTCATTGTGGGAATGACGAAAACGGGGGTAACTGGGTTGCCGGGCCTTCGTTTGGTGGTGGTTGTGTTTGCGATATTTTTTCTCCTTGTCCTGCTAACATTCCCTGTTAAGAAAATAAGTTGATAATTAGCACAAATTCAGGAGATACCTGGACAGACTTGACCCCCAATTTTGACACAGGTCCTTACGTGAATATCTGGGCCGGGCCATTTAAAACAGTTAGTGCAAATTGTGTCCTAATTCACCCTAATGACCCAAATCAAATGTGGGTGGGCTTTGGAAATTTTGCTTTAGATAACACAAATAGTCCGGTTCCAAACGACAGGGTCTGGTATTCATCGGATGGGGGTACAACCTGGTCTGATATATCAAATGGCCTTACCCCATTTCCGGTTAATGATTTGGAGTTTCAGGAAGGAACAACCGGTGTTGTTTATGCTGCAACAGATGCAGGTGTATTTGTATGGAACCCTGCAATAAGTGAGTGGGAATGTTTTAACGATAATTTACCCCTTGGCATCGTTACAGACATTGAAATTAATTATTGTGCTCAAAAGTTAATGGCCGGGGTTTGGGGTTATGGTATTTGGGAAACCCCGATTGAAGTACCCGGCCTAATTGAAATTACAGCTAACACAACTTGGGCAACCCCCAGAACTGAATTAAAAGATATAATTGTAAGATCTGGAAATACCTTAACGCTTACATCGTCTTTAAAAATGGGAGGTGGTCGAAAAATTTCAGTTGAAAAAAATGCCACATTAATAATTGATGGTGGAATCGTTTCAAATTCATGTGACATATTGTGGAACGGAGTTTTTCTTTATGGCACAGCCAATCAAGAACAGGTTGTAATCACAAGCACCCTAGACGCTAATCAGGGTACTATTTATATGGAAAACGGAGGTAAAATCGAAAATGCAGTTACCGGAATTTTCTCAACCAATGGCGGCAGGGTGTTTTTATCAAATGCTACTATTAAAAATTGTCGTTGGGGCATTGATTTTCAACCTTACCATAGGCCATCAGGAATGTCAAATGTTTCGAGAATTACCAATAGCACATTTTTGTGCGATGGCCCTTTAGCAGACAGAATGACTTACCCTGATGTTGGAACTGCGGTGTTTTTAAAAATGTTTGATGTGGACAGGGTTCATGTTCAGGGAAATACTTTTTCGTCAACCTATAGCAATTTTGCACCAGACAAGGCACCAATCGGTATTTACTCAGGAGGTGCTGAATATTTTCTGACTTCCACTTCTGCGAATCAGTTTTTGAATTTGAAAACGGGCATACGTTTTTCAAGTGCCTTCAATAAATCCTTTGGTGCCAAAGGCCAAGTGTTTAGCAATTGCCGTCAGGGAATTTGGCTTTCGGGTTGTGCGACTGCTGGCATTAGAGAAAATAGTTTCACAAACATTCCAGATGCAGTAAGCAACCTGGCTACCTATGGCGTATTTGTTCAGGCCGGAAACTTTGTAAACGTAAGGGGCAATCAGTTTCATACCATAAGCACCTTTGCTGGTGCCTACCCTTACGGAAATGGCCCCCGTGGCGTGTGGTTAAGCCAGACCGCTAATACAGGGGTTGAAGTGGACGATAATACTTTTGCAGGGGAACTGGTAGGGGTGCAAGCAAGTTTAAGAAATGAATGTGCGAG
>JAYSVQ010000062.1:0-2636 GCA_043718485.1 Bacteroidota bacterium | reverse complement strand
AACCAGCAACTGTTACGTTGTAAGGGCCACCAACGCCAGTTTCAGTGCAGGTTTCGGTCAAGGTATAAGTGCCTGCATACTTAGCAGTTATTTTGGTTTCGCAAGAAGTGCCTTCGTAACCGCTATTGCACAAGCAAAGGCCAGTTTCTGTGTCGCAAGTACCATTTGTACCGCAATCCACGTCTTTACAGTTGTCTTTACAACCAGTGGTAGAAATAAGCGCGAAAACGCTCAAAGCAGTGAAAAGTTTAATGATGTTTTTCATAGAAATGATAAAAGGTGTTATAAATTTTAATATTGTATTGTATCAAATTACGGGGCAAAGGTAAAATAATTTAAATAAAAGATGCAATAATTATTGTGAATTTTCATTTAATCGTATATTTGCCCGCAAATTCGGTAATCGACTCACAAAAAAATGAAAAAAACAACTCTTCTTCTGACCTCTGTGCTGTTTAGCGGCATTTTCTTCCTCTCCTCATGCGGAGATGGTGGTGCTGAGGCAGCCCGTCTGCAACACATTGCAGACTCTCTTCGCCAGGATTCAATTATGAAAGATTCCTTGGCTAGAGTAATTGCTTTAGCTGATTCTTTAGCTATGGTAGAAACTCAGCGTATTGCAGATTCTATCGCTGCTGCTGATACAAAAGGCGGAAAAAAGCCAAAACCGGCTACACCTGCAACCCCTCCGGCAAAAGAGCCTACTCCAGCAGTTAAACCTGCGGTTGGTGGCAAGAAAACTACCGGCGGCGAAGTTGTTCCTAATGACGTAGGTGGCAAAAAAGGCACCGGTACTGGTGTTGGTGGTAAGAAGTAATTTTCATCCTATCATAAAAAAAGCCGCTCCATGGAGCGGCTTTTTTATTGGCCCTTGGCCTGAATTATTAATTCTCAACACAAAAGCCGTCATCTTTTGTACAAATGCAGACGCTTGAATTATAAATTCTCCAACACAAAAGCCGTCATCTTTTTGTACAAGTGCAGGCGCGTGCTGCCTCCATAAATACCGTGGTTGCGATTCGGATAAAACTCTGAATCAAAAGGAATGTCTGCCTTAATAAATGCATTCACCATTTCATAAGAATTTTGCGCATGCACATTATCATCACCCGTTCCATGCACCAATAAAAGTTTGCCCTTTAGCTTATCAGCATAGGTAATCGGTGAGTTTTTATCATATCCATCGGGATTTTCTTGTGGGGTTTTCAGGTAACGCTCGGTATAGATGGTATCATAAAAGCGCCAGTTCGTTACAGGCGCAACCGAAATACCCATTTTAAATACCCCATCACCTTGGGTTAGCCCGAGCAGCGTCATGTATCCGCCAAAGCTCCAACCCCAAATTCCTATGCGTCCCTTGTCAACCCAACCTTGGTTACCAAACCATTTTGCCGCTTCAATCTGATCGGTAATCTCAAGTTTGCCCATATCTGCATAGGTTGACTTTTTAAAAGCCTCGCCCCTGCCTCCGGTTCCTCTTCCATCAACTGAGGCCACCACATAACCTTGTTGCGCAAGCATTTGGTACCAATAGTAATTCAAGCCACCAAATTCATTCTTTACCGTTTGGCTGCCCGGTCCACCATACACAAACATCAAAACGGGATATTTCTTTTTCGGATTAAAATTCGAAGGTTTAATGACCCAAGCATTGAGCAAAACGCTCTCAGATGTTTTAATTTCGATGAATTTAGGTTGTGAGATTTCAAATTCATCCATTGTTTTTTGAAGGCGGGCATTGTTTTCCATTACCTTCACTTGTGCGCCGGTTCGGTCAAACAGTGTGCTGTTGGGCACCCCGCCAAACTCGCTCACATTGTCCATATAATAATTGCTTGCCGAACTAAAAGACACATCGTGCCAGCCCGGTAAAGTAGTGAGCGTTTTGTGGTTTGTACCCTCTAATGAAATACTGTACAATTGCCGCTCGAGGGGCGATTTTTCTGTGCTGAGAAAATAGATTAATCCATTCTTCTCGTCAACTGAGCAAAGGTCGGTTACATCCCACTCCCCTTTTGTGATTTGCTGACCGGGGCTACCATCTAAATTCAGTTTGTAAATATGGTTGTAGCCGTCTTTCTCGCTTTGCCACAGAAACTGTTTGCCATTCTCTAAAAAAGTCCATGACTTGTCGGTTACCTCGGTGATATAGGTGCTGTTTGATTCTGAATAAACGACATTGCTCAAACCGCTTGTAGCGTTAACAATCCAAATGTCACATTTATTTTGAAGGCGATTCATCTCCATTACTGCCAATTCATTGGGATTGCTTGTCCAGTGAATGCGGGGAATGTAACGGTCTTTTTCCATGCCGAGGTTGGCTTGCAGTGTTGAGCCATTATTTAAATGATAGAAATGAATACTGACCGTTGCATTTTTCTCACCGGCTTTTGGGTACTTAAAGGCATTTACTTTAGGGTATAAACCCGCATACAATTCCATGCTAAATTCAGGCACTTGGCTCTCGTCAAATTTATAATAGGCAATCTTGCTATTGTCGGGCGACCAAAACCAAGCTTGGGTAAAGGCAAACTCCTCTTCATAGACCCAATCTGTTCCCCCATTGATAAGGCTGTTCTTTGCCCCGTCGCTTGTGATTTGGGTAATTTTACCGGTTGATAAATCTTCGAAATAAA
>JAYSVQ010000061.1:0-7787 GCA_043718485.1 Bacteroidota bacterium | reverse complement strand
GGCCCATTTTCTAGTTCCTACCGAATCGATGGTGTTAACCGATAATAAAGGAGGTTCCCTTTTATACAATCCCGCAGATAATACAGTGTTGAATCTTGGTCAATCCGGAATGTTTGATGGGGGTAATACAAGTTTTTTTTATTGCTTTGTCAACCGAAAAATGTCTGATTTGGGATTACGGGATTTAAATTTTGAACTCACAGCCTCACGCTATGAAGCACCCTTTCAAATTACAGAATGGAAACCTTCAGGTTTAGGCGCCCAAACGGTTTCAAAAATTGAACTCGCGCATAACCAAGGCGTCATTACTTATGCAGGCTATTATAGTCCAAAAGGGGATTTATTTAAAAAGGTTTTTTACAGCAAAGGAAAAATGTTGAGCAATACCTGGTTTCCCGGTTCAATCACAGCTATTACCTTCACCTCTCCTACTGATTCTTTGGTTGAGCGAACCGATTGGACCGATTTTAAATTCAATGACCAATGCGATCCGGCATGGTTTGATTATAAAATTCCGGAAGACGCAAAACCAAGTAAATAAATGCGGTATTGGCTTTCTTTATTCCTATTCATTAGCATATCAATAGCTGGTAATGCGCAAGATTCTGAGCATGCTCAAATTCTTAGTATGATGGATGCGGTTCCTTATAAAATGGAAGAATACCATCAGCCAAAAATTGTATTCTCGTTTAATCCATTAAAATTGATGGCAAGAACGTTGATGTATGTTTACCAAAAAGAAATCACGTATATGATCGGTGCGACTTGCATGTACCACCCTTCATGTTCTGAGTTTTCAAAGCAATGTATTGACCAATACGGCATTATAAAAGGCGGACTTTTAACTATGGATAGACTCACCCGTTGTAACCCATTGGAACGAAGGGCCATCGGCGTTTCTCAACATAAAGACGGCAGATTTGATGACCCAGTGAGTAAATACGGAAAAAGGAAATGAAAAAATCGTTCTTCTTTTTTCTGTTTCTTATCTCGTTTATTCAAATCCAACTCAACAGTCAAAATTTTTATTCCATAGAAAAGAGGATGGAATTCATGATTGGTTCTTATGAAAAGGCCGATTATGAGACCTGTATTGAGGAAAGCCAGCAATTAGGTGAAATCCTAACTACCGGAAGTATTCAAAAGGATAGTGTTCGGTTTTATGAAGGTTTGAGTTATTTGCAAATGGGAAAAAGGGAAAGTGCATCTTTTGCTTTTGAAACCGTTTCGCCTATGCCAAACGCTATTTCTGAAAAGGCAGGTTTGTATTTAGGGTATCGAGATTTGATGTTTGGCGATCCAATCCAAAACCGGATTGCATTACAAAACCGGCAGCAATTTGGAAATCCGTTACAATGGGAAGAATGGTTTGTGTTGGAGGATGCTGGTAATTTACTGTTGAGCAGGCAATATTCCGAATTTGACAGCATCATGCTTCAAAAGGAAAATTTTAGTTTAAAGGGGCGAGAGATTCTACAATCGTTTTCTGCAGCAAGAGGGTATTATTCGAAAAAGAAAACGAGATCTCCCTTGCTTGCGGCAGGTCTTTCTCTCGTGATTCCGGGTGCGGGAAAAATGTATTCGGGTCGATTGGGATCGGGCCTGATGACCCTATTCATAACAACTACTTCTGGCTTACAGGCATTTGAAGGATACAGAAAAAACGGATTTAAATCTCCACAATTTTGGATTTTCGGGGCTTTGAGTGCCGGTTGGTATTTGTCAGGTATTTATAGTTCAGTTATTCATACAAAAGGATACAATGCAAAAATTGAAACCGACTTTCGCAATTCGATTATGGTGGCTTTTGCCATTCCTTTTGAGCAGTTTTTACTGCGGTAAGGGACAAAGCAATTCTGTCGTTGCGATTCACGAGATGAGCCTTGAAAAGGTTTCAGCCGGTGATACCATGGGTGCGATTCATGAATTGAAGCGTTGGGCTTTTTTTTCAGAAGATGAGGCAAGCGGTCCGCTTTCTTTTTTTGAATCCGGTATGTTATATAAGGCAAGTCAAAATTGGCCTGCTGCTGCACAACAGTTTTCTGCCGCATCCAACTTTTTAGGACTTGACAGCCTTTATTTCGAGGCACGATTTGAAACCGGTCTTGCCTATTTCTATTCTGAAAAATGGGAAGATTGCGTACCGGAATTCAGGATGGCCTTTCAGCAGGAAAATTTTCCTCACCTTAAAGAAAAAGCCCTCCTGCACCTTTGCCTGGCCGAAAACATGCGCGGGAATTGGGAAGCTGGAAGCGAATTAGCAGAATCGATTTACGACATGCACTCGATTGATTTCACATCGCTTGACAACTTGTATGCTGAAGCCAGTTTTATGCGAATGAAAAACGCAAAGAAGGCAGAGGTTCTTTCCTATCTATTACCCGGCTTAGGTGTGTTGTATGCAGGTAGTCCAGGAAAGGCGCTACTTTCATTTGGTTTGTTTACCGGCTTTTCGGCGCTGACATTGGCAGCCGTTTTAGAAGGCAATTTCTTTTTTGGCATCCTATCAGGTTTAAGTTTAGCGCAGAAGTTTTATATGGGAAATGGACTTCTCGCTAAGAAAATTGCGATAAGTCGAAACGCCTGGAAAGTGAGAGAGAAGGCCAAAGAAATCAATCGAAATATTTTGAATAGCTTACCTGGGGGATTGTAATTCCTTCTTCATTTCTAGCTGCCAAAAAATGAGGGGCAAAAAAAAGGCTGCTCAATGAGCAGCCCCTTTTAATTTTTATTTGGATTAGTCTAACCAAGCCCAAACTTTGTCATTTCCTGCAAAGGCTTCGGTACCGTTTACGATGAGCACAACCATATCACCAAAGGTAAGTAGGCCGTTAACACCGATAAATCCCCAGCAGCAATAGAAAACTGCTACTTTGAATGGAGCACCCATGTACAAACGGTGAATACCAATTGGACCAAACAATGCACAAAGAATAATTGCAACAAGTTTGCTGTCTCCTTTAGGTGCGAAAGTCGCTTGGTTGCCTAAGGAAATACCCATCTCCTGAAGGTCTGCATTCATATTTTGAGCAAACGCATCAGCGGTGATTTCATTTGCGCCTGAGAATAGCGTCTCAATTGCATTGTCGTCAACCTGATAATTTCCAGCTTGAACTGGAGCTGCAAACGCCATCAAGGCAAGCAGAGAAAAAATGTAAATGATTTTTTTCATGGTCAGTAATATTTTGGTGTTTAAAAGTTTAAAGTACGTCAAAAAAAGTAAATTATTTGTACTTACCCAATTGGGCAGTGGCTTTAACTGTAATTTTTGAATAAATAGGGTCAAAACCCTTTTTAGCAATTTCGTATTGGGGATTTAAAATGAAGTCGTAACCCGGGTTATTATTCATCAATTCATACATGGCATAATTCATAGTTCGCCAATTGTGAACGACAAATCCAAAAGGGTTTGCGCCCATAAATGGAGGCAAATAGAAAAAGGGCCTCGAGCTGGTTTCGCCTACATTTCTTTTAAATAAACGAGACCAATCGACCCCCAAAATGCGGGTTTGGGTTGCTTCGCCTGAAACTTGGCCACTTAAAACCACGTCGTTTCGGTCAAAATTGACCTGAACCCTGCCATTCTCCATCATTTTAGAGTTAAAACAGCTAGAAAAAAGGAGGACAACGAGTGTAAAAGTGAATACTGAACTTAATGTTTTCATTCCTAAAGGAGTTTGTTGATGGGCAAAAATACGATTTAAAGAATGAGTTCAAACTGCATTTTCAGCCAAATAATGGGCATTCTTTCCACAATTCAAAACGAGGATGAAGAAATCATTCTACATGTAAAGCCTTGAAAATCTTTGCTTTGAATGGTATCCTCCAATACATATTCACAATTCCAAGGGTTTAGGGCGGTCATTTTACCCTCTATTTTGGTTATTTAAATTACTACACTTTCAATGATTGTAATGAAGGAAGGTTTCCTCAGAATTGAAGGGCCAAAAAAAAATGAAAGTGCTTTTAATATTTTGGCATGTCTAAATCAACCGTTTCGGCCCAAGCTAGTATTCCACCGTTGAGATTAAAAAAATGAGAATGCTCAGGGTTTTGTCTTAATAATTCAATGGCCTTCGCACTGCGTTTTCCACTTCGACAATAAAAAACAACCGGTTTTATCTTTGAGATTTTGGATTGATTCTTTTCGATTTCATGAAGCGGAATTTTATCACCTCCTATATCACAAATCTCATACTCAAAGGGTTCACGCACATCGATAAGTTGAAATTCCCGATTCTCATCCCTCCATTTTTTGAGTTCGACCGGATGAATTTCTTGAAGGATAGATTTATTATCCGGATGAATTCCGCAAAAGATTTCGTAATCGATTAATTCATGAAGGGTTGGTCGATTTCCGTTTAGCGGGTTATCCGGATTTTTTGCGATTGTGAGCATTTGCGATTCGAAATGCAGGGCATTAAATACAAATAATCTTCCGGATAAGGTTTCACCCATACCTGTAATTACTTTAATCACCTCAAGGGCTTGCATGGTTCCCATGATTCCGGGTAAAACCCCTAAAACCCCACCCTCTGCACAGGAAGGAACCATTCCGGGCGGAGGTGGCTCAGGAAACAAGTCCCGATAATTGGGACCTCTGGTACCCTCAATATCTGGATAATTAAAAACGGATGCTTGTCCCTCAAAGCGAAAAACCGATGCATATACATTTACCCTATTCAATAATACGCAGGCATCATTTACCAAATACCGTGTTGGGAAATTGTCGGTTCCATCTGCAACTACATCGTAATCCGCAATAATTGCCATTGCATTTTGAGAATCAAGTTTCTCCTTGTAAACCTGAACTTCGACATTCGGATTCAAACCCTGAATACGTTTCCGTGCCATCTCAGCCTTACTCATGCCGATGTGTTGAATATCAAAAATAACTTGGCGCTGAAGGTTGCTCAAGTCCAGCACATCAAAATCGACAATTCCGATTTTACCCACGCCT
Source organism: Bacteroidota bacterium (assembly GCA_043718485.1). Classification (GTDB taxonomy): domain Bacteria; phylum Bacteroidota; class Bacteroidia; order J057; family JADKCL01; genus JAYSVQ01. The sequence goes on along the minus strand of JAYSVQ010000061.1, from coordinate 2,827 downwards.
GCCGCCGCCAAATACATCAGCAATGGACTACCCAATCCGCCAGCGCCAACAATTAACACCTTTGCGGACTTCAACTTTTTTTGGCCCTCGAGGCCAAACTCGGGCAATATTAGATGCCGGCTATACCGAGCCCATTCTTCGTTTGAAAATAGAGGTTGTGAAGCCATTGCGATTCGGCTTGAAATTGGATTTTTCGTTTCTGAATTCCAATTTCAATGGAAAAAAGAAGTGTTTTTTAACTCAAGCCTTCGGCTTTTAGCCAGCGCTCGGCATCGAGCGCGGCCATGCAACCCGAACCGGCTGCGGTTACTGCTTGCCGGTATTCATGATCTTGCACGTCACCCGAGGCAAAAACACCGGGAATACTAGTTTTGGTTGTTTTTCCTTTTGTGACGATGTACCCATTTGCATCCAACTCCAATTGACCTTTAAATATATCGGTATTGGGTTTATGACCAATGGCAAGGAAAAAACCTTGCACCGGAATGATACTTTCCGTTTTTGTTTTGGTATTCATCACCTTCACGCCTTCTACTTTTTCATCGCCTACCACATCAATGGTTTCTGTATTCCAATGTATGGTAAGGTTGGGCATATTCATTACCCTTTGAACCATAATTTTCGAGGCGCGCATTTCTTCTTTACGCACCAAAAGGTGTACTGATTTGCACAGTTTAGCGAGGTAGCTCGCTTCCTCAGCTGCAGAATCTCCACCACCAACAACAGCAACATCGAGGCCTTTGTAAAAGAAACCATCGCAAACGGCACAAGCACTCACCCCACCGCCTGATAAGCGTAATTTTTGCTCATTGGGCAGGCCTAACCAATTTGCGGATGCGCCTGTTGAGATAATGATGCTATCTGCGGTAAATGATTTTCCACTATCTGTTTTTACCACTTTGGGATTAGCCTTTAAATCGACTTCGGTTACATGTTCATAGACGATTCGGGTTTGGAATCGCTCGGCTTGAAGGCGAAAATCTTCCATCATTTCGGGGCCGGTTCGGCCATTTGGGTATCCGGGATAATTTTCTACCTCGGTGGTGGTCATTAATTGTCCGCCTTGTTCAATACCGGTTATCACAAGGGGCTTTAGGTCTGCTCTGGCCGCATATATCGCGGCTGTATAACCAGAAGGACCAGAGCCTATGATTAGGCAGGAAACGTGGTTTGTATTTTCAGTGTTCATTTTTTCGGGATTGGGTGCAAAAATAAGGGATTAGAACCGTTCCAAGGCGGATTTGTTCCCCTCATCCTCAAAGCCTAAAAAGAGAATTGTAATGGCCTCATTTTCAGGTGGGGATGGCAGATGTATTGTTTGGACTTTTAAAACCTGGTCTGAAATCCAACAAAGGCTGACGCTTTAGTGGCATTTTTACCGAAGGAGAAATGGGAATAAGAGTGAGAATGAGTGTGAGTGTGAGTGTTAAATCAACCTACCTTAACCGGAAACAATTCCTTTATTTTCTCAATTAAAAAGACCAATTCTTCCATTGTGTTTTGCACACCAAAACTAAAGCGAATAGAATTACCAGCCCGGTTTGTATCACAGCCGATTCCGGCCAAGACATGCGAGCCTTTTACGCTTCCACTTGTGCAGGCAGAACCACCTGAAACTGAAATGCCTAAAATATCAAAGTTGAATAACAGCATTCCGTCTTCATTTCCATTTCCTGGAAAGGCCACATTGAGAACGGTTGGAATGGAGCCTTCGGGTGTAGTATCACCATTGAAAAGAACACCCGGAATTGAATCGATTAGTGCTTCTTTTAAATGGGTTTTCAACTTTAAAAGGTGTGCATTTTTTCTTTCTAAACTCAGGTAACATTTTTCTAAAGAAAAAGCGAGGCCCACAATTCCGGCAACATTTTCTGTACCTGCACGCACGTTTCGCTCCTGGGCTCCGCCAGAAATAAGGGGTGCTAATCCCAGTCCTGAGCGGATATAAATAAAGCCAACGCCCTTTGGACCATAAAATTTATGCGCAGACGCTGTTATCATATCAATCGGTTGATCTTTGAGATTGTAGGCCACATTGGCCATAGATTGAACTGTATCGGAATGAAAAACCGCTCCCATTTCACGACAAATTGCCCCAATTTCATGAATGGGATTTATTGTTCCCAACTCATTGTTTGCATGCATAATGCTTACCAAAGATTTTGGAACAGCATGTAATGCCTCACGCAAGTCGTTTAAATGAATCCTGCCCAATGGATCTACCGGCAACCAAACTACTTTTGTGCCCTGTTTTTCGAGTTGCTCAATGGTGTGTGTAACGGCATGGTGCTCGATTCGGGTACTTACAATTTGTTGCAAACCAAGTCCGGATACAGCGCCAATAATGGCATGGTTGTCGCCTTCGGTGCCACCTGAATTGAAAAAGATTTCTGCAGGTGCTGCGCCCAAATATTGAGCTATGGTTTTACGTGCTTTTTCAATTTGCGCTTTAAGCATTCGGCCATGGTGATGCGTACTCGATGGATTTCCGAAATGCTCAAAAAGCCAGGGTTTCATTGCTTCGAAAACCTCTGGATCCATAGGTGTAGATGACGCGTTGTCGAAATAAATTTTCATATAATCAGAAAACGAGTTGTGCTAATTTTTCTTTTATGGAAAGTGCCAAAGCATCGGCTTGTACCTGACTTGGTGCCTCGGTATAAATTCGAATGATAGGCTCAGTATTGGATTTGCGCAAATGCACCCAGCTATCCTCAAAATCTATTTTTACGCCATCAGTCAAATTTACTCTGTCAGGGGCGTAGGCTGAGGCAAAATTCTTTAACATGGCATCTACATCCATGCCGCCTTGCAAATCAATTTTTTG
>JAYSVQ010000007.1:0-2903 GCA_043718485.1 Bacteroidota bacterium | reverse complement strand
ATTTCATTCGCCCAAAATTTCAAATTGTCTTTTAAATTCTGTACTGAGGGCTACGGTTACAGGTCAGCGCAAATGGTATTTACCGATTTGCGCTGTTTTTTTTTATAAAAAAAGGCTGCCCAATTTGGGCAGCCTTTTTTAAATCTAATCTGTTATTAATTTTTGATAAGTTTCTGCACAAAAAGGGTTTCCCCTTTTTGGTTGCTGATTACTACGTGGTAGATTCCCGCACCATAAGTTGAAAGATCAATTTCTGCATCTACACTACCTTGGTTAAGCATAGAACCTTCGGCCACTTTTTGCCCGATTCCATTCACAACTGTAAGGATTAGGTTTTCTTGAATTGGGTTTTCGAAACGGAGTTTTGCTGAATTCGTTGTTGGATTTGGGTACACAGCAAAGGGTACCTGGAATTCATTTTGTACGGAAACGAATGGAGTTCCTTGTAAAAACTCAACTTCCCAATAACTTGTATGGGCAACATCTGTATGTGCGATTACCAATGGCCAATTTTGGCCTTTAGCCCAGAAAGTAACGGTATGGCTGGTATCGAAATCTTCACCTACCAATACAGCACTTTGAAAATCTTGTTTAAGGGCATAGGTAGTTTCAGAAACCTTCAATACATCAAATGTTCCTAAAGTTGTTTCCAATGTTCCTGAACCGTCAACACTAATTACACGGCGAAACCCTTCACGATGGTTGAAGGTGCCAATATAAGCAACGAAGTATGAGGTATCTGAGCGAGAATAACCTGAAACATACAAATTGTTAGCAACGGTATCTGTTGGTAAAATATTAAGGTGGAAAGTATCGAGGTTACCCGTTGGAATGCTTGAGAACAAGTTAGAGGTATCCATCATGATTGTTTTTCCAATCATCTCCATTTGGTTGCCTGTGGTTTTCCAATAATTGTATTCTCTCATCACTTCAAAACCACCTGAAGAATCTACTTCCATTAGGGCCCCTGCTTGGGCTGCCGTAAAAGTGTTGCCATTTGGCATTGAACCCGGTGCTAAAAAATTTAGCGTTCTGGTTTCTGTGTAAAGGCTTGTAAGGTCACCCATAGACCAGGTTTGGCCAGTACCGGTTCCGGCAAAGGAAAGGCTGTCGGTAAGACTGCTTCCATTTGCAACTTTTATGGTACGAGAAACTGCGGGTGCAGGGAAATCACTTGATGCAAGGGTGATTTGGGCATTAAGACCTGCCCATGCAAAGGCTAAGAATAAGAAAAGGGTAATTTGTTTTTTCATAATGTACTCCGATAAATTTTCGCAAAGTTAAGGAAAAATTAATCAGGCGGTAGAAAAACCGCCTGATTATTAAAAATCCTTACAGATTCATTCTTTTTCGGGGTATTACGACCACATTTCCTGCACCGTGGATGGACCTAAAGCCGGGATCATACATTGCTTCTGCTCCAATTGGGGCTAAAATAAAGCTACCCGCATTCACCGCTCTTACCATATAATGGTACTGATACTGTGTGTTTTTATTCAGATTGCAGAAAAGCAACATTCGGTCGTCTCTTACATCGGTATGTGAAACAGGCAGGGTATTGGTAACCCAATTTAATGCTGTGCTTGGGCTGAGGCGGGGATTGTCAATTTCAAAACCTGAGGGAATTAAATCAGAAATGGCGACATTTTCGGCCCCTGCCAACCCGCATCGAACTGAGATTTTGCAGACATACAATTCGCCCTGATTAAAGACATTTCCTGAGTGCGGACTACCATTTCGATCATAGAAGGTTCTTCTAATTTCGAGGCGCGCATCTTCTTCTTTCACGTGTGAAATACCTGAGGCCGGATACCCCTCTGTATTCCAAAAACAATATACTTCTCCTGTTCCTTTGCCGACGAGGGTTATTTTCTTGCCATTCATTAGGTCTGATTCAAACCTGAGGGTTTCTTTGGTAAAGGTCTTTAAAACTTTGCCATCGACCACAATGTCAACGGTCATATTGCTATTGGCCGATTTTTTTGCTGCCTTACCGAGAGCGAGAAATGCCCAACATTTATCTTGTGTGCTGTACCATGTTGATTCCAGGTTGCTGACATAATTTACCAAAAGGGGAACTTGTTTATTTCCGGGATCAACATCCATTAATACATTTAGCATTAAGGCAAGGGCCCGTGTTGGAGAATCAAAACTTTCTGAGGTTTCTCTTACGGGAACTTCAGGCAATAAATTATCGGGGAGAATTTCTTTGAAAACTGCCCACTGATTCATTAAGCCGTATGCGCCAGCCAATAAGTAAAATCCATCTTGAGAAAGAAGATGAGGTCTTGCGCGGTAGTAATTCATAAGGGGAAGGTCTCCTTTTCCTGCGAGTGCAAGCACATAAAGGGAATAGGCAATTTCTTTTCTGGCTTTCAATATTCTTTTTTCACTTGTGCCATAAGACCATGAATATTCAAGCGTTTCTTTATCGCCGGACCGTCTTTGTAAAAAGCGCAGGGCTTTATCCATCATTTCATCTTGCACCTGATAGCCTGCTTTTTTAGCCTCAACCAAAAAATGGGTGGCATAAACCGATGCCCAATAATTGTAATCATAATAGCCACCCGGCCAATAACTAAAAGCGCCATCTGAGCGTTGCATGCCTTGCAATTTTAAAATTGCTTCATTTACAAAATAGGTTGGACTGCCATTATGAAAAACCTCAGGTTCTATGGCTTTTGCTAAATCATCGAAATACAATTGGGGAAAGGCTTTGGAAACCGTTTGCTCTAAGCACCCATGGGGATAACCCACGATGTAACGAAGGTGTTTCCCCATTTTCGCAGCCGGGAATTTTGAAATTACGAGGGAGGTATTTTGTGAAGGAGAATAAAATCCGCCCGGAATTTTTATTTCTATAGGTTGACCTGCTTTCACCATTGCAGAACCATCTTGAACCA
>JAYSVQ010000060.1:0-7789 GCA_043718485.1 Bacteroidota bacterium | reverse complement strand
CTCTATTCCCTTGAATTTCTTCAATGGGCAACATTTTTAGGTAAGCAAGATTGGCAAGTAAATAAATCAGGGTTACGGCTGAGGCGCCAAAAATCATTGCTCTGGGCACATTTCTACTTGGATTTATTGTCTCACCCGATAAATAAGATGCATGCTGCCATCCGCCAAAAGACCATAAAACGCCTACGAGTGCAAGTCCAAATGAGGCAGAGAAACTCTTGCCTTCGGGCAAATGTGTTGCGAAGGAAATTTCGGGCAAACCATGAATACCAAATCCCAAACCGGCAAAAATGAGGAGACAAATTCCAATCATTTTTAAGGTGGTAAACACACCTGAGAATCGACTTCCCCATACGGCCCCACCGAGATTAATGAGGGTAAGAAATGCAATTCCAAAACATGCGATAAAAAGTTGCCCCGAATCGGGAATGTGCAGGCCCATCGAAAGAGACAAAAACCGCGAGAAATAATCTGAAAATGCGGTTGCCAATGCAGCCATTGACCCTGTATTGATGACCATAAAAATTGCCCATCCATAGAGAAAAGCAAGTGGCTTTCCGAAACCTTGTTTGAGGTAAACATAAATTCCGCCCGGGCCTGGAAATGCGGCAGCTAATTCTGCATAGGTAAGTGCACCTGTTAAGGCAATGCATCCACCCAAAGCCCAAACTAACATTATCCAAGTAGGGTCAGGAAGATGTTGCGCAATGGTTGAGGGAGTTTTAAATATACCCGAGCCAATGGTTGAGCCAATCGCAATCAACGTAAGGTCAGCAAGGGTAAGAGATGCCCGCAGGCCTGATTTAGACATTATTAATCAATATCTCCCAAACAATAGGTATTTCCGATTTTAAGAAAGGCAAAACTTACGGTGCGAATTTTACCTTCTACTAAATCAAACTCGGTTTCAACTACATGCCAAATGCCTTCAGATTCTCTGTCTGAGCGATAGGCAACAAAAGTATGTGAGTGACTTTCGTCGAGTAACATTCTTATTCTGGCTACGTTTTTGTCAACGTGCAATTTGTCTTCTTCAAAGGAATAATTGCAGGTATCTTTCCATTTTCTTTTTAAGTTTTCGCCTCTATACACCATCAAAGGGGCGCAAGATTTATTGTCTTGCACTCTAACGAGTTGAATAAGGTTTCTTAATTGGTTTTTTACATCTCCATAAGAACTGGTGTCTGCAATTGAAACTTCTTTTTCTGCAACACCTATGGATTGGGATGCGTTAGCCGGGGTTTCTCTCGAAACGGTGGATTTGCAAGTATTCAACACAAATAAACCAGCGAACATAATCAGCGAAAAATGAGCATTCATTATGGCAGCAATTTATGGCGGTAAGGGCCGGATGAAATCCACAGGTGAAGTGGCGATTTTTTTTCTTTGAGCATTTCTGTAGTCAAAAGAAATGGGTGTATTTAAGCCAATTTCATTGAATTTCACAATAATGTTGGTTTATAGCCTTAGCGCTCATGGTTTATGCGTAATGGATATTCACATGTTTCAGGAAGCTTTTAGACTCATTTCCATTTCATTTGGGCTTGTTAAATTTCGCTATCGGATTTCTCACCTGCGTTTGAAATAATGACCACACACTTGCCGTTTATGACGAGTTGCTTTAATTGGAGGTCTGCTGTTACCCATCAGGCTTAGAATAAAACAAGGCTACCCGAATGAAAAACACGCTCTGCATAATTCTTTCCCTTTTTGGCGGCATTAACTTTTATTTAGATGCACAAACCTATGTAAAGCCTGAAGCCAAATGGCAGTTCTATTTGCAACTCAGTGCAAAATATTGCCCGGAAGCTAATACTATATTAAAGAAACTTCCGGATTGGAAAGAGTATGTTGAGTATGCGAGAAATGCAAAGACAGATAGGGAACTCGTAGCTCAGTTCAACACCGTAGTTCATGAGGCATGTCATGGTTACAATTACCTGCTTTCTCAAAAGGAAGGGGTAAGTGATGCTTATTATATTAGTCCGAATTTGGTTTCCTATACTTCTGGCAGTCCGATCTTCAATTCTGTTGAAATCAATACAATGGTTTCAAAGAATACGAGGGCAAAAATTTTCAGATACGAAACCTATGTTGGAGATGGCTCAGATTTATCCTCACAAGAAAATGGATTTTACGGTTTGATTGATGAGTTTGGCGCCTATTATCAGGGTTGCTTAGCGAGTTATCAAATTATTCCCTGGTACGAAAAAAAATATGGCTACACCAATCCAGAACCCTGGTTGAGAGATTTTGTGCCGAGTTTGGCATCGACGACTTGTGCGTATTATGAGTTCAGATTATTTTTAGGCTGGTATTTGCAATTAGCAAAATCGAAGCACCCGAAAGTGTATGCCGGTTTACAAAACAATCAAGATATTCGAATGGCGTATTCAGAATTTAATGCGCGGTTCCTTCGATTGGTATTGGATTATAAAAAAGAGCTGTACCATCTTGTGGAGGTCTTTAATTCAAAAGGATTAAAAACGGAATTAGAAACAGAGTTCATTCGCTTTCATCGAAAGAACACAAGCTATGGCTTTGGGCATTTTTTAGACCAGATGACCTTTTTAGAATCATTGCTCACTGATGATATGAAAGCCCTTTTGCAGGAATTTGAGATAGAGAAATCCTAAGGGCCGGATTGAAAGAACGCGCAAATCATTATGCTCATAGGCAGATTTGAGGTTAATTTTTGAACTTTGAATCTTTTCATCAACTTTGTTTCACGTAAAAGTAATCGCATACTTTTCTACCATCAACCTACATTTTATGAAATCGATATTTTCCCTTTTCGTAATTCTTCATTTTCTAACGGCTTGCGGGGTTACACCTAAAAGTGAATCTGAAACAAAAACGCCAGAACCACCTCCGGCTCCAAAAGAGGCTCCCCTATTTTGGGGAAAGATTTCCTATTCTACAGATGCAGAAGGGCCGGACAAAGATTTGGTCAAAGCATTTGACGTAGGAAGCCCATCTTTAATTGAACTTTGGAATACAGAAGGTGGATTTAAGATAATAGAAACCGGCGGTTTGTTTGAAGGAAACATTGTAATGGATAAAAAAGATAAATCAGCATGGTGGTTATTAGACAAAGAAAAAAAGGCTGAGAAATGCGTCTTGCAAGATTTAGAAGCAACCGACCCGCAGGTAAAAGGATTTATGGGAAATATCTTCGCGCCGCCTGTTTTGAAAGCGACAGGAGAGAAAGAAACCATTCTAGGCAAATCATGTGATATTTTCATTATTGAAAAATCACATTTGATTAAGCCCAAAAACACAGGAAAGGTATGGTTGTGGACCGAAATGAATTACCCTAAAAGCAGATATGACTTTCAAACTTCTACAAAAAGGTGTACCACCCCTCCTCCATTGAATTTAAATCAGGAAAATGGCGTGATTCTAAAATTGGAAATATTAGATATGGGAGTGAACGTTACCTATACGGCAACCGAATTGAATATGGAACCGATTCCTTCAAATGTTTTTGAGATTCCTAATTCATATAAAAAGGTTGAACCTCCGAAATAATTCCCTTATCTACACTTTTCATTGTTTACACATTTTTACTCATGGAACTGAAAGAAAAATTCGAGGAAATTTCAATTAAGATAAAGTCGCTAAGTCAAAAGCCGAGCAACGAACACTTACTTGAGCTTTATTCTTTGTATAAACAAGCAACTGAGGGCGATGTTTCAGGGGAGAAACCGGGGATGTTTGATTTTGTAAATGCAGCCAAATTTAATGCTTGGGAAAAACTAAGTGGAACTTCAAAAGAGGGTGCAATGGAAAAATATATTGCGCTTTGTGAAAACTTGCTCAAAGGTGCCTGAGGGAAAAGTTGCGCTTGCGAAATTTTAAAAATGGGAATTGGAATGAAAATTCAAATGATGTTGAATTGTGGTGAAAAGTAGCTTGCTATCAAAGGAAAGAATTTGTCAATACTTGATAGGCTTAATTGAGGAAGACATTTCTGCCGCCCAACATGCGATTGACTTAGCCAAAGAAGCGAGAGACAGCGAATCAAAAAGCAGTGTTGGCGACAAATACGAAACCGGTAGGGCAATGATGCAAATTGAAATTGGAAAACATGAGGCTCAATTGAACCGAGGCACATTCATGCGGCATACATTGTCTCAAATTGATGGAAAAAAGGAAAATAAAAAAGTGGAAGCCGGCGCCCTTGTTTCAACCAATCGTGGAATTTATTTTATTTCGGTTGGAATTGGAAAACTAGAAATAGACAAGGTAATTGTGTATGCAATTTCTCTTTCTTCCCCAATAGGAAAAGCGTTAATGGAAAAGGGAGTCGGGGATCAATTTACGTTTCAGGGTCAACATGTTGAAATCAACGATATTCAGTAATGCTTATCTTTCTCATTATTATTAACTGGAATCTATGGCCATTCATTCTAAGGAAGAAATGGAAAATGTTGAATTTGCTTTGCCAATTCCCTTTACTTCTTTTATTGGCTTGCGGAAGTGAGACGAAAGAAATTCCAATTCAAACAAAGGACTTTTGTAGTTCTATTCATCGAAATGATTCTGTCTCCTTACAAAGTGAAATTGATAAACTCGGCGAGAAAATGAAAACCCAAACCGGGGTTTATGTGCTGGAAGATGGGGGTGGGGCTTTAGTCAGCCGTGCCTGGTTGAGTGAATACGCTGAAAAAACGATAGACATTCAATACTTTATTTTTTCATTTGACAATGTAGGTTTAATTGCCTGCGATTATTTGGTAAGGGCTGCTGAACGAGGGGTGAAGGTTAGAATTTTAGTAGATGACATCATGGTAGATGCGGGGATTCATGAAGTGCTTTCAATGGATTCGCATGAGAACATTTCGGTTAGAATTTATAACCCCGGGGTAAACTTTGGAAAAAACATTTATGGAAAAGTAAAGAAAATGCTTACTGATTTTCGCTCGGCAAATCAACGTATGCACAACAAAACTTTTATTGTCGATGATCAAATTGTAATAACAGGAGGCAGAAATGTGGCCGACGAGTATTTTGACTTTGACCACGAATATAATTTCCGGGACCGAGATGTTTTATTGTTGGGCAATGTTTGCAAAGAGGTGCACCACTCTTTTGAGTCGTTTTGGAACAGCCCATTCAGCATCCCGGTTACTGAATTGGTGGATGCAAATGAAATACCTCTGCCCGATAGCCTTAGGTTTGAGCGGTTACACCAATATGCCTGCAATCCCGAAAATTTTTGGCCTCAGGTTCGGGACAAAATTTCAAATCTTCCACATGCGTTTTCAGCCATAGAGCAAAAGGGTGAGTTGATATGGCTCGATAGCGTTTATTTTGTTTCAGACCTTCCCGGAAAAAATGACGGCAGAAAAGGATTAGCCGGAGGCGGTGTTTGTACCGATACCCTTATCCATTTGATAGAGTCAGCCAAACACTCAATTGATATTCAAACCCCTTATTTAATTACGACAGAATTGGGACAGGGCCTTTTTAGGGCAGCCGTCAAACGTGGGGTGAAAGTGAGAATATTAACGAACAGCCTCGCCTCTACTGATAATCTTGAGGCTTTTAATGGATACCAACGCGACCGAAAAACATTGTTGGAGACGGGGGTTCGAATTTTTGAATTTCGGCCTGATGCAACGATACGATATAAGGTGATGACTGGGGAATTACAGGGCAAATTAAACTACAAACCCATTTTTGGACTACACGCTAAATCGATGGTGATTGACGGGAAAATTTCGGTTATCGGCACCTTTAATCTTGACCCGAGAAGCGCAAACTTAAATACAGAATGTGTGGCCATCATTCATTCTGAAGCCGTATCAGAAGGGGTATTAAAGGGAATGGAGGAAGAGTTTAAACCTGAAAATGCCTGGGAAACAACCCTCGATTCGAATCCGGATTCTAAGGCAGGATTGAAGAAAAGAATAAAAACCTGGACACGAAAAGTGGTGCCAAAGGGAATTTTGTAATTTGGAAATAGGTTAATCGCCGGTTCCATTCCTAAATCTATTTTTGTGGAATCAAAGAAAAGGGGCCGATGTGGCTTTTTCACAAGCCGGATTTCATACCTTACTTATATAGGGGTTTCGTTTAAAAAAGCTGAAAATTAATTCGCCTTTCTGGGTGTAAGGAAAGCCATTTTCTCCTTGCAGGTGTTTTTCAAATGCGTTTAACTAGGTTTAAAAAAGGATGAAATTCCACAAAAAACTTGGTAAAAGCCCAATGTTGTAGTTTGAATAGGTGATTCAATTCAACATTCTAAGTTGAAAATCTGAAAAGGCAGATTCCTTTTTTAACGTCAAAGAATCGCTTGTGAACGGATATAGTTTTGTATTGTCGGTTCACAAAGGATTCAAATGAAAGCACTACAAAATTTTATAACCAGTACAGTCCAAAAGCAATTTAGAATTGCCGGCGGAACCATCCTCTTACTAATTTCCCTTTCAAGCGGATATGCTCAGGTAAGCAATGCGCCAGTACCTGCAAATCCGAATGCCTTGAATTTAGGAGCGGATATAACTATCTGTCCGGGAATGACTGCATATCTCAATGCAGGAAACAATTTTGTTTCGTACCAATGGTGCACAGGTGCCTCCACTGCAGGTCTTGCCGTTACCGTACCGGGTTGTTATTATGTTAGAACATTTGACCTTCTGGGCAACCAATACACGGATACAGTCATGGTGAGTTACACACAAAGCCCTGTTTCAGATTTTGCGTTCCTTGGCCCAATTAACAATAGCAACACGCAAGCATTTTCAAACAATAGCTTACACGCTTCAGCATACCTGTGGGATTTTGGAGACGGAACCTACAGTCACCTAGCAAACCCAACGCATGTATTCAATAACATGGGAACCTACACGGTTTGCTTAACTGCGATGGGTGATTGCCAAACCGATTTGTACTGCCAATCCCTAAACGTTACCTGGAAAACAAATAATATTAGCGGTGATGAAATGAATGAAGGAATGGCCTTTAATGCATATCCTTCTCCCACGCTTGGCCTGGTAACAATTGATATGGGCTTGCAAATGGGTGCCGATCAAATCGTAATCGCAAACATGGCCGGAGATAATCTTATCACCATCGATAACCCAAAAGGTGAATTCTTAACCGTTGATTTGAGTTCATTGCCCGCAGGCATGTATTCCATAATTGTAAGTAACCCAATAGACCGATACACTCGCCGAATTGTAAAACAATAAGGCCCAAACAAAGAAATTGATTCAAGGATTTCTAATTAAAGACAAGTAGTAGCCCTCCTGGAAGCCTCCGGCAAAGTGCCGGGGGTTTTCCAATTCTTAAGGGTAGGCAAAAAATTGAACCAAGCCGAAGAAAAATGATAATTTGGCACGAAGGAATTCCTATCGAAATAGCGCATCGCTTTTCTACGGTTGGGCATGAACTTCAATAAAGGGTATGGAATACTTTTATCGGTTTTGGCAATTTATCTCAGAAGTAGAATTATTTATCGTATTCGGATTAGCTTTGGTAACGGCGATTGGGATTCGAATTTATTCAGGCGTAAAGAGAATGAGGAGCAAAAAAAACGGGACAACTTAAGTTGTCCCGTGAGAACGAAGCCTGAGGTAATTCAGGCCCTAATTTGTCAACCGGATTTGAAAATGGGGGATTAAGAAAAGGTGATTGGAAAGTGATATCCCGGTTGACTGAAAAGAATTAAATCTGGGTTATTGCATCAAATACTGTTTTGTGAAACAAAGGTGCGATAGCCTTCATTAACCCATATGGAAAAAAGTTGCTGAAAGTAACCGGTTTTATATGGCTATTAAAC
>JAYSVQ010000059.1:0-7818 GCA_043718485.1 Bacteroidota bacterium | reverse complement strand
CTCAGAAACCGAGGCCATTTTGGGCAAACCAGACTTTTCCAGAACCGCATCCCTAATTTTTCTTAAGGTAAAAGACAAAAAGAGCTTTTGAAATTCACGACTCTCAGCGGCAATTTGTCTTACATGGTTGTGAATGAGCTCATGATTTCCGGTAATTCCTGCCTTCAACCAGGCCAAAAACAGAACAGAAAGTGATTTTTCGGCCTCTCCAGCCATTTCTTGGGCGCGAGACAAGCTTCCATCTGCCACTTGGGCAATCTGAGCGGCTTGCTCAGGCGAAATTTCCTGATGGCTGATTAACCAGTTTGCAATTTCATCCTCAGTCAAACGGCTGAGCATTAGCCGTTGGCACCGAGAGTTAATCGTACTTAACAATTTTGTCGAGTCAGAAACAGTAAGAATCAAGTGAGTATTCTCAGGAGGCTCTTCTAACAGTTTAAGAAAAGCGTTGGAAGCCTCTTGATTTATGCGTTCTGCATTCCACACTATGGCAAATTTATACTTTGCCTCAAATGCCTTTAAGCTCAATTTTTTCTTTAGCTCCCGTATTTCATGTATGTGAATACCAAGCTGTTTATTATCTGCTTCTAGCTTTTCAATCCACGATTTAAAAGGGTAATAAGGATTACTGAAAAACTCGGGCCTAAAAATGCCAAAAAAATCATCTGTAGTCTGATATTTATCTCCCTCTTTTTTGGATACTATCGGCAAAACGTATCGCACATCGGGGTGAATTCCTTTTGCAATTTTTGAACAAGAAGGACAAACTCCACAAGAATCGAGGTCTTTTTTGTTTTCACAGTTCAAATATTGGGCGATGGCAATGGCAAAGGCCAGCTTTCCGGTTCCTTCAGGACCCGAAAGAATAAGTGCATGCGGAATTCGGTTGCCTGAAAAAGCCTTAAAAAAAGAATCTTTCGCTTTTTGCTGCCCTATGATTTCTGAAAACAACATTTTTTACTACATCGAAATTCGGCAAAGTATCTGGTTGGCAAAGAAAAAATTACAGATTGGGATGAACTATTAAAAGGACAGAAATCCCTGTACATAAAGAGGCGGATTTTTTCCCAAAAATATCAATTCCCACAAAGCGGCAACTTGAACACGCTTCGTTTTGTACCATCTTCAATCCAAAGCCAATACAAAGCTGGAGTGCCTTGTCCATAAAAGGTATGATGACCCGATGTGGCCACTTTTTCTGAAATCAATTTTCCGTTCAAATCGATAAGTCGCATTTTCATTCCTTGATCCAAGCCCGACACCTCCCAAGCACCTTCCCCCCGGCATGGGTTTATTTTTATTTCTGAAAACACATCCTCACCACGAGAAAAACATACATCTACACGAACACGAACTGAATCCTCGTTTGAACAAGAATCTGTATTCGTAAAATGATATCTGAGCCAATAAAGTCCAGCCCCGACCTGACTTGGATTAAAAGTATTTCCAGTAACGCCTGGCCCCGAAAAAGTTCCCCCAGGTGGTGTTCCGGAAAGAACAACAGACGTAACAAAATCGCATATCAACGTGTCAGGCACAGAAATCGAAACCGTCGGGGTGGGGTTTACAACCAAGGTCAATTGAATTATACTATCGCATAAAACTGAATTTGAAAGCGTATCCCTATAATTTCCGGTTTGGGAATAAACAGAGCTGCCAACCACAACACTTTCTCCCTGGCAAATGGTATCGTTGAGTTGGGTGATGCTCGACTGGTTCACCATCAAAATTGTGTTTATGACGCTATCACATCCGCCAACCAAATTTACGGTGTCTGTGTATGTTCCGGCAGTGTCGTAAAAGTGAATGCCCACTAAAAGGCTATCGCCTTGACAAATGCTTATACTTTGGTTGAATTGAATTTGGCTCGTAACACTGAGCATCGTAGTGACAATGCTATCGCAGCTATTTGCTGCTTGAAGGGTGTCAATAAAGGTGCCCGGCGTTGAATAGATGTTTGTTCCAATCGCATAAAATTGTCCCTGACAAATAGAAACTTGCTGAGAGAATTGCTGGGCCGGAATTACCGTAAGAACGGTTGTAACCACACTGTCGCAATTTTGATTTGACAAAAGGGTATCGGCATAGGTTCCCCCTTGTGTGTAAGTATGGATGCCAATAGAATAAGCTGCCCCCGAACAAATACTTACGTTTTGCGAAGTTTGATGCGTTGGATTTACCGTAAGCGTTGTGGCAATAACGCTATCACAATTATTTACCGTTAATAGGGTGTCTGTATAACTACCGCCTTGGGTGTAGGTGTGAGTTCCAATTGAATAAAAACCGCCTTGACAAATGCTAATATTTTGCGCCTGATGAAAAACGGGATTCACGATTAATGTGGTCGTTACAATACTATCGCAGGTAAAGGAAGTTAAAAGCGTATCGATAAAAACGCCGGGCTGGGTATAGGTATTTGCGCCAATTAAATAGGCTCCTCCTGCACAAATGGTCTGGGTTTGAGAAGTTTGAACATTTGGGTGAACGAAAAGATTGGTCGTAACTGCACTATCACAACCAAGCCCAGTGGTTAATGTGTCAATATAACTTCCGGGGGAGGTATAGGAATGGATTCCAATTGAATATGCGTCTCCTGAACAAATATTTATGTTTTGGGAGGATTGCAGGATTGGGTTTACATTTAAATTTGTAACGACGATGCTATCACATCCGCCGGCATTCAATAATGTATCGCTATAGGAGCCGGCCTGAGAATAAGTATGTACACCGATTGAATAAGACCCGCCTAAGCAAATAGTAATGCTTTGTGCGAATGAGGTAGCGAGACAGGCTTCTGTCAATGAAAATGTTTGGCCTGAGGTTGCGTTGTCTCCTGAAGTACCCGAGTTGCCATTGGCAGCCAATCCGATAAAATAAAAGGAAACCGTTCCTGAGCCTTGAGCTGGGGCAGTCCATTGAACCGTTGAAATGCCAGAAGGATTCAATGCACTGTGCTCAAAATACACCCTTCCGCTAAGGGGCGAAAGTCGGCTCAATGCACTTGGGCCGACCATAGTTCCGGCCTGAATATTTGCGCCTCTCAAGGGAATGGCTTGAAAACCAAAACCAGAAGGAGCACCAGTACTACTTACTTGAACCCTTAGGGTATAAGTGGCGCCTGGTGTATATTGGCTAACTGGATTCATACCGGCATTTAAAACCGTCAAATTTATTGTTGGGGAAAAGGAGCCACCCCCATGGCAAGAACCACAGGTTCCCACAGAGACCGGACCTCCCGTTCTATCTTGGGAAAACAAAGCAGCTACACCGCCTGAAGTGCTGATTAGTTCAGAAAAACAAAAAAGTAAAGGAAGCGCTAAAAGAAAGTAAAATATTTTTTTCATTAAGATTTACAAAGAAAGGAGTCTTAATAATACAAAAAAATGAATCCCCGTTAAATTCTTAGCCTGATTTGCCTGGTTTACAGCCCTATTTATTGAGAAAGGGTCAACTTAAACTACCCAAACGCTTCAATCCGGGCTGGGAAATTGAATTGTTGGAGCAAAGGGAATTTACATTTATTCACGTTTCGTAGGGCACTATTTGCCTTAAAAGTATTTAGAATTCTTTCCCAAAGGGACTTTCTAAACCCTTCCAAACATTTTAAATTAATTGAGGTAACCTATTGAAAAATTGAGCACCCATTTTGGCCGGCTATTACTTCTTCAATTTCCATTCACCCCATGATGAAAAACAAAAGAAAAAAACAAAAATGGATACTTTTGAGCATCCGAAAAAACAAAGGCTCGGCGCCCCTTTCTCATTTTTCAAAAAAAATTTGGCAACCATAAAAAACCGAATAACTTTGGTCTATACAATTTTAAACCCAATGGCCAAAGGGTGTAAGAGGCCTTTAATTTTCAAATCATGGCAACAACAAAAAAAACAGCCACAAAAAAGACCATCGACAATCTGAAAGACCAGAAAGTTGATGGAAAAAAAGTAAAAGGCGGAACGAGTGCTCGGCCTAAGCCAATTTCTGGTTCAGATCGTCGCGGCAATGGTGGCAATCTAGAACCCGTAAAACGCAGCACTCGCTAGTTCTTCGAAAACCCTTCAAAAAAAAGTAATGGAACAGTATCTGTTCCATTGCTTTTTTATAGGGCACCTGGTCCAAAATCCCAACTGGTTAATTTTTTTCAAGAATAAATTAATTTTTAAACCCTGCTATAAAAGAAGGCATTCCCAATAATTTTTTTCCTTTGAAACTGTTTCCCAACCTAAACCGACTTTCTTTCCCCACCGAGGTAATAGCGGATGGAATGGATTGTGGACCAGCAAGCCTTAGAATTATTTCCAAATTTTACGGACGAAACCCATCTTTAGAATCGCTCAGAAAAAAAAGTTATACAAATCGTGAGGGTAGCAGTCTTTCGCAACTAGCTGCAGCAGCTGAATCAACCGGATTCCGAACCCTCAGTGCAAAAATTGATTTTGAACAATTGGCACAAGAAGCACCTTTGCCTTGTATTGTTCACTGGAACCAGAATCATTTTCTGGTTGTGCACAAAATCAAAAACAATACGGTGTTTGTTTCAGACCCTGGAATTGGGTTGATTCAATACAACAAATCCGATTTTCTTGAACATTGGATAGGCGCAGGTGTAAAATCAGATGAAAAGGAGGGTGTAGTTCTCTTGCTTGAAACGACGCCTGAATTTTTCGCACAAAAAGAAGAACCCGGGCCTAAGAAAAAAGGGCTGGGCTTAATCCTTCCTTACTTGTATCCGCACAGAAGTTACCTAGTGCAAATAATGCTCGGGCTTTTTGCCGCGACCGTTTTGTCACTGATTCTTCCTTTCCTCACACAGGCTGTCGTTGATATTGGAATCCGGAATAATGATTTGGGATTTGTTT
Organism: Bacteroidota bacterium; assembly: GCA_043718485.1. Taxonomy (GTDB): domain Bacteria; phylum Bacteroidota; class Bacteroidia; order J057; family JADKCL01; genus JAYSVQ01. The sequence goes on along the minus strand of JAYSVQ010000059.1, from coordinate 2,961 downwards.
ACCTGGTGCTAATTGCCCAGCTCGCTGTTTTTCTAGGACGAACGATGATAGAACTCATCAGGGGCTGGCTGCTCATTCACATGAGTACCCGTATCAACATATCTTTGGTCTCTGATTTTTTTATCAAGCTAATGAAGCTTCCGATCTCCTTTTTTGACTCGAAGCTGAGTGGCGACATATTGCAAAGAATTCAAGACAACCGCAGAGTAGAATACCTATTAACCGGAAGCGCGATTAGCGTTTTATTTTCACTTATCAATCTACTCCTCTTTGGTGTGGTCCTTGCGTTTTATGATCTGAAAATTTTTCTCGTTTACCTATCTGGCACCTTACTTTATGTGATTTGGGTGAGCTTTTTCCTTAAAAAAAGGGCCGTAATGGATTATCGCTCATTTGACCTTCAGGCAAAAAACCAGGACAAAATAATGGAGCTGGTCAATGGAATGCAGGAAATTAAACTCAACAATGCAGAACGATACAAACGCTGGGGATGGGAATACATTCAAGCGCGGCTGTTTCGTCTCAACCTGAAACAGCTTGCCCTCAATCAAACGCAGAGCTATGGAGCAGCAACAATCAATGAAATTAAAAACATTTTAATTTCTTTTCTTTCTGCAAGTCTGGTAATTAAGGGAGAAATTAGCTTGGGTGTTATGCTTTCAATCTCTTATATCATCGGTCAACTTAACGGGCCTATTGGCGAACTGGTGGGTTTCATGCACGACCTTCAGGATGCCCGGCTAAGTACTGAAAGAATGGAGGAAATCCACAATCGGGTGGATGAAGAACCGGAGGGAATCGAAAAAATAGATGAGGTGCCAAAAGGAGCATCTATTTTCCTGAACAAGGTATCGTTTCAATATGCAGGCCCCGAATCAAATTGGGTTTTGCGAAATTTAAATCTAGAAATTCAATACAATAAAATAACGGCCATTGTTGGAGGAAGTGGAAGCGGAAAATCTACCCTGTTGAAATTGCTACTAAAATTTTACGACCCTGTTCGGGGCGAAATTCTTGTAAACACCTATAATTTGAAAAACATTTTTCAAGCAAAATGGCGCGAAAAATGCGGTGTTGTAATGCAGGAGGGTTTTATCTTTAATGACAGCATCGCCAATAACATCGCCGTAGGCGTTGACCACGTTGACAAAAAGCGATTGATTGAAGCAGTAGAAGTCGCCAATATCAGGGAGTTTATAGAAGACCTCCCGTTGGGCTACAATACCAAGATTGGGCAAAACGGAATTGGAATTTCTGGTGGTCAAAAACAACGCATACTCATCGCTCGTGCTGTATATAAAAATCCAGAATACCTTTTTTTCGATGAAGCGACCTCTGCCCTTGATGCAAGAAATGAAAAAATCATCATGGAAAATTTCTCCCGATGGTTTCGCGGAAAAACCGTTGTGGTGGTCGCCCATCGCCTGAGCACGGTTAGAAATGCAGACAACATCGTTGTATTAGAAAAAGGAAGAATCGTTGAACAGGGAACACATGAGCAACTTCTGAAGCTTGAGGGAAGTTATTACTACCTCGTAAAAAATCAACTTGACCTTGATCGGTTGGAGGCATAAAGAAACCATGGCAAAGAAAAAAGACGATATCAATATTCGCAGCGAAGAGATGGTGGCTTTCATGACCCGGATTCCAAGTGTTCTGAGTCGTTATGGTTTATTTGCCATGTTCATTTTGGTTTTTTTTGTGCTGGGGATGAGCTGGTTTATTAAATATCCTGAATTGATTGTAGGTAAAATCACCCTCACTACCTCAGAAGAGCCCATCAAAATGGTAACCCAAACCAGTGGAATTTTAAAGCGATTACAGGTTGAAGACGGACAACTCATAGAGCCAGGTACAATTTTGGCCGAAATAGAAAATCCTTTTTCAGCAGGAACTGCTGAATACTTAAAAGTTTACTTATTTCAACTCGACAAGGCTTTGTTGAACAATTTGGGCGAGCTACCCCTTCCCGACACAAGCACAGAAGCTACCGGCGATTTGCAGTCTGAAATAAATGAACTTGTTATGAAGCTGAATGCTTTCAATTCCGCATCACGCTTCAAGATGGATGATATTGAGATCAAAAGTTTGAATGAAAAAATCAGCAACCAAAAGGAACTCATTCGGGTAAATGAAAGAATCGTTTCCCTCGGCGAAAAGGAATTGGAAGAAGGCCTTGAAAAATTGGCTGCAGAAGAACAATTGTTCAAAGAAGGCTTCACAGCCAGAATGGATTTTCTTCGTTTAAAATCTGCTTTTAGGGAAAAAGAATTGAAACTCGAGCAAATAAAACAATCTGTTATTGAACAAAAAAACCAACTCAATTCTTATGAACTCCAATTCAACCAAGCCGGTTTTAACAAATATTCCCGAAATAAAATACTTATTGATGGCATACAGGGCAATATGCAAAGCATTCGGAGTTTTGTATTTGGTTGGCGACAAAAATACAACCTAGTCGCAATGAAGGGGGGCAAAGTTGTTTTCCTAAAAAGGTTGCAACCCGGCATTTTTCTTAAAGGCGGCGAAGAACTATTTGCGATTCTTCCGCCGGATGGAAATTATCTGGGAATTGCCTTTGTTCCGACTACAGGTTATGGGCGAATCCGGGAAGGGCAAGATGTTAACATATTACTTGACAACTATCCTTTTTTTGAATTCGGAATGCTGAAAGGAAAAGTGAAATCGTTCTCTCTCTTTTCGAACACAAATGAGTACCGGGTTGAAATTAGCCTTCCTGAAGGAATGGTCAGCACCCAAAAAGAAAACTTGGAATTCATTCCTGAAATGAGTGGGGAAGTTGAGATTGTTACTGCCGACAAGCGGTTGATTGAGCGTCTTCTCGATTCGGTTACGCGTGCCTTTAAACGAAAAAGAAAAACTTGATATGGATACAACGGTAAAAAAAGTTGTCACACTGGTCGACTTCACCGGGGTTTCCCAACTCGCCCTGGAGCATAC
>JAYSVQ010000575.1:0-2975 GCA_043718485.1 Bacteroidota bacterium | reverse complement strand
CACCATCAAATAGCCAAATGAAGGGCCTGCTTCAAGTGCCAAACGCCCATAATCCCGTATAAAAGCATCAAAAACGACCATAAACGGAACATCAATATAGGTGGTCCTAAAACGGTAATTTGTAAATTCACTTACCTCACGTGCCCCTTTTTGCGAAAACAAAATTTCAGGTTGAATCACCCAATTTTGTTTGATTTCATAATTCGCAAAGCCGCCCAGGTTTAACCCGGCTTTTTTATAACCACCCCAGCCGTCTCCATCGACCTGACAGAAATTGCCGCCTACCGATATTCCACCTCCTAATCCCTGCGCGCCCATAATTGAAGGTAAATGGAAAGTTAAAAACCCGAAAAGAGCGGCGGCCAAAAGATTGCTTTTAATAATCATTGGTCGAATTTATTGCCAATATTTCACAATTACACTTCAGGAGGAATCGACATTGAGGAATAGTCCTGTACTTGGTTAATTAGCACAAATTCTTCAAGTTTAAAGCATGTCCGGACGCAGCACCCTTTATTTCTCCCTATTTTTCATTTTCATTTTTTCTTGCAAAACCAATCAGGTGGTTGAAAAACCGGTTCCAAAACCGACTAAACCACGATCCACGCTTTTGCCCTTAGATTTTGTGGAAGGTCTGCGAAAGGATGCGGCTTATATTACCTTAACCCAAATTAAACGTGGCCACGAAGGGCCCGTTGAATTGGCAGACCTGCCTGAAAAATTGATTGAAAAATATCAAAGAATGTTGATCATGCTACATGAGTTTGCCATTCAAAACAAAGACATCCCTCAAATACGAGACATTCAATCTTTTCCGAGTCCTGACTTAAATCGAATTCTTGTGGTGTTAGAGAAAAATGCGAGCTTCTTAGAATTTTGGAAAAAGGGAATTGCTACCAGCGACAATTTGTACTTAAACCAAATGCTCACACGATATGAAATTTCTGTAACCGAGTATAAAGAGTCTCCCCTCGGCTCCCAATTTATTTTACGTTCAGAAAATTTTATTAATACCGAAGAATTTGCAAAAGCAATTTCAAATATTGAAGGCATTCGTTTGGTCGAACCCGAAGGTTATTTTGGCGATGGAGATCGAATTTATGTTTCGGGCGATTCAAAAAAACAATTGATTACTTTTTCTAAAGGATATGGCGATTGCCCCTCAGGTTGCATTCACCGCGCCAATATAAATTTCGAAATTATTGAAAATCGGGTCGTAAAATATTTGGGAATAAATGGCGACCCCTTACCTGAAGAAAAATAAATGATTCGAGTTGCCGCTATTTTTATTTTTCTTCTCCTTTCCAATTTTAATGGGCATACCCAAAACATCTTTCAAAGAAAAATTCCAGATAGTCTGCTGTTTAAAAACAAGCTTCCCGGATTCTCTTATGCTGTTTTTAACGGGGATTCAATTTTAGAATTTGGCTTTGCCGGCCACGAAAATCTTGCAGAAAAAATTAGCGTTGATGAACATACCAAGTTTCGAATTGGTTCATTAACCAAATCCTTCGTGGCGCTTGCTGCCATCAAACTCATTTCTCAAGGAAAATTAAATTTGCATGCACCTATTCGCACCTTATTACCTGAGGGCTATTTTCAAAATGATTTCGAAAAAAGCCACCCAATTGGTTTGGTGCATTTACTTAACCATTCCGCTGGCTTTGATGATATGCACCCGAATGAATATTTTATTCGTTCTGAAAATGTGCGGCCTGGATTAAGTGAATGCCTTAAAAAAGTGGATAATTCCCGAATTGCACGCTGGCCGCCGGGCACTCGTTTTGCGTATTCAAATCCAGGCTATTCTTTAATTGCTTTGCTGATTGAAAAAGCGAGTGGCATGGAATGGGAAAAATATGTCAGGGATTCCATTTTAATTCCTTTAGAAATTTATGATGCAACGGTATTCCAAACAAAAACCAGTGCAGAAAAATTGGCTCAAGGCTATAAAGATTCCGGCAATACCGCCACACCGTATATCCCTATTTTTCATCGTGCTGCAGGCTGTTTTGAAATGTCGGCAAAAGACCTAGCGAAGCTGGGAATGTACTTTTTAGCTGAAGGTCGAAACGATTCGATTTTACAAATACCTCCCTCTTTCCTTTTGCAGATGGAATTGCAACAAAGCACGATGGCGGCACAAGCGGGAATCGAAACAGGTTATGGCCTAGGTACTTCCACTGGTTTCAGGTTTGAAAGAAAATTTCAAGGTCATACGGGGGGAATAAATGGGTTTTATTCAACCTTACATTATTACCGCAGCGCAAACATTGGGATTGTAATGTTGTTCAACACAGAGCGAGTGAACAAGGAAACCGAAATAGGCTTAGAATGGCAATTGCTTGAAGAATATTTAAATGCCGCTGAACCAGAAAAAAAGTGTAATGGAATCCCTTCAGAAATGCCCCCTTCTGGTTTTTACAAATTTCAAGCAGAGCGAAATTCTTTACTTACTTTTTTAAGTGACATCCTCGCTGATTTAAATTTAAAAGTAAAAGACAGTTTACTTGTGGTTTCAGGATTTTCTGAACCTGTTGATACCTTGGTCTCTTGTGGAGGAAAATTTTGGAGAAAGAAAAGTGAAACCGAGGCCACTTTTGTTTTTGGGTTTGCTGAGAATGGGAAAGCATGGGTTCAATTCCACAATTCTTTTTTTGAAAAAAGGGCGAATTGGAAACCCATTCTTTTGCGTATTCTACTCATTTCGGGAATCTTTTTTAGTCTTTTCTATCTCATTTGGTTTTTTGTCTCTTTGATTCGTTTTTTTTTAGGAGGACTGCGAACAAAAATTCGGGCTAGGCTATTTCCAGCTTTGGGAACCATTATGGTTTTTCTGCTACCTGTTTTAGGTTTAAACATGAGGTTGGAAAATATTGGGCTCATAGAACCCTTTTCATTCCTCATATTTTCTATGACCCTAATTTTACCCTTAGTTGTTTTTGCCTCCTGGTTCATTTGCCTTTTCACAAAAG
>JAYSVQ010000574.1:0-2978 GCA_043718485.1 Bacteroidota bacterium | reverse complement strand
GTACGGTTCTGCATCAACAGAAATCTCCGGCCTCCAAATATTTACTGCACCCGGGATTCTGCCTTTAGAGAAAAAATCAGGCCTTCGAATATCAATAAGCAAAAAAGGAATGCCCGTAGTTTTCAAACTATCGAGTTCAGAAACGCTGATTCTATGATTTTCAATCGCCCTTTGGCGTAGCTTTCCCCTTTCATTTGAACAAGAAATAAGCAAGCAGATAAGGAATACAGATTGAATCGTAATGAGCCAATAAGGCATACTTTTCCTTGTTTCTCCATTGGTAATGGGTGGAATCAAATAAGATTTAAAGCCTGGATTCATCCGTTTTCTTTCTTGAAAACGGTGAATATAGCCCTGTTTTTCCTTGCCTTCAAATGTTTGTTTGAGTGGGAGACTAGATCCTATTCATTTTTTATTTTCCGATGAATGATAGATAATTTGGGTTAATGCTAGATTTCTAGTTAATATCAAAAGGTAATCCATTTTTTTTGTTTTTATGTAATAGATTTTGAATTTTACAAAAACCCATTAATTCTTCAATACATGAGATTTTTTCCATCGCTTGTCTTTTTCTTGTTTTCAATTTTGGCCCTTAATTCACAAACGAAGTCTCGTTTTGAATGGGTAAGTCAAGCCCATTCTGCTCCTAATTTTTATGATATTCAAAAGGCTTTCAACCAATACCAAGATAAGGTGTTGGCTGAGTATAAAACAGACCTCGATGGATTAAAGGGTCGAAAAATTCCGGGATTTAATAGTTTTAGGCGATGGGAATGGTTTAATGAATCCCGTGTTTATCCTACAGGTGAGTTTCCCAAAGTTGAAATGGTGATGAACGAGTTTGAAAAATTCAAGCGATTAAAGGATTCTCATTCAAATTCGTTTCGCAGTTCAGGAAGTTCCCAATCTTCAAATTGGGTTAATTTGGGTTCGCCAAATGCGCCGATAGGGAATTCTATTGCAGGCGGTCATGGTACAGGCCGAATTAATTGTATGGCTTTTATGCCGGGAAATAATAATACCTTTTTCATAGGTGCCGCCTGTGGTGGCGTTTGGAAAACCACAGATGCCGGCGCTACTTGGGCCGTGCTCAATACCGACCAATTGCCCTCGTTGAGTATTACCAGTATCGTAATTGACCCGACCGATACAAATAAAATTTTCATTGCAACTGGCGATAATTTTACTGGTTTTCCGATTTCAGGCGTATTAAAACAAGGGCATTTTTCTGCCGGAATTTATAAATCACTAAATGGCGGCCTTACTTGGGTTTTAGCCGGTTTTCCATCTACTCAGGCTCAAGGTTTTATTCCCCAACAAATGGTCATGGCCCCCGGAAATCCAACAATATTGTTGCTTGCTTCCAATACCGGAATCTGGCGATCCACCGACAGCGGAACTAATTGGACACTCGTGAATGCCGGCTTTTTTTACAATGTTGAGTTTAATCCCCTCAATTCCAATGTGGCCTATGCAACAAATGGCCAAGGGCTTTGGCGTTCCAATAATAATGGACAAACCTGGACGTATAAGGGCGGAGGGTATCCCAATGTTTCGTCCAGCCAACGTGTTACGCTGGCTATTACCCCTGCTGATACGAATTACATTTATTTGTGGGGCCCAACTGCAGGTTTTAAAAAATCTGTAAATGGAGGAAACACACTTACGACCATGACAGATCCAAATTCCATTGCACAACCTTATGGATATGTTGACCAAACCTTGGGGGTTTCAAAAACAAATGCATTAGATGTTTTTGCTGGCGGATTAACCTCTGCGAAATCTACCAATGGAGGTTCAACCTGGGCTGGTTCTTCGGATTGGCAAAATTATCTCCTCCCAAATTTCTTCCACGCCGATATTAAAAAATTGGAATATGAACCGGGGAGCGGTACCAAAATTTATTCTTTGCATGATGGTGGAATCGCCAGAAGTACAGACCACGGTTTAACATGGATTGATATTAGCCACGGCTTGCAAATTTCTGAAATATATAGAATTGCAAATCATCCTAGCCATCCAGATACCGTTTATTATGGTGCGCAAGATAATGGAAGCAACCGTTACCATAATGCTTCATCCTCTATAAGTATGCTGTACCCGGGAGATGGGTTCCAGCAATTGGTTGACCCGACCAATCCTTCGAATATATATTCCAGTTTTCAAATTGGGAATTTTCAAAAATCAACGGATGGGGGAGTCACCTATACGCAAGCCTCGCCGGGGCAAGCCTTGTGGAATCCACCCGTAAAAATGAATGCATTACGTCCACTATCCATGTATTACGGTTGTTCAGCAGGGGTAAAGAAAAACTTTAATGGCGGCCTACCATTAGGCAGTTGGGTGAATGTAAGTGCGACTACCTTGGCAAACATTATTGCCCTGGATATCACAAAAGCAGATACGAGTTATGTATATGCAGGAAGTTTAAGCCAAATGATCAGATCAACCAACGGGGGCGGGGTGTGGACGAACATTACCACCGGCTTACCTGTAAGTTCTGTTGCCATTTCTTACATAGCAGCAAGCCCTGATAATGCACAGCTTGTATATGTAACTTTTTCAGGTTACGCTGCCGGGAATAAAGTATATAAATCAACAGATGCAGGAAATACCTGGAGCAATTATTCGGGTACGCTGCTCAATGTTCCGGTTAATTCTTTAGTTTATGTTGAAGGCAGCAATGAAGGCGTGTATGCTGCAACTGACTTTGGAATTTTCTATCGCGACGCTGTTTCACCCGATTGGATTTCTTATAATTCCGGATTGCCCAACGTAGTCGTAAATCATTTGGATGTTTTCTATCCAGACATGAAACTACGTGCCGGAACCTATGGCCGAGGATTGTGGGAATCTGATTTGGATTTGCCAATCGCAAATTTTTCTTCAAGCCCTTTGCTTGGTTGTGACATTGCAACCGTTTCTTTCTCTGACCTATCTTCCGGAAATGTCGATAATTGGTTATGGTCATTTCCGGG
>JAYSVQ010000573.1:0-8917 GCA_043718485.1 Bacteroidota bacterium | reverse complement strand
AGAAGGCTTAGGTGTTGCTTTTAAAATTGAATCGCACAACCATCCCTCTGCTATCGAGCCTTACCAAGGTGCCGCCACTGGAGTTGGCGGTATTCAGCGCGATATTTTTACGATGGGTGCGCGTCCGATTTGTTCACTGAATTCTTTGCGGTTTGGAAATCTTGATCTTGAAAAAACCAAGCATTTGCTAAAAGGCGTAGTAAGAGGAATTGGAGATTATGGAAACGCATTCGGAATTCCTACCGTTGCAGGCGAGGTGTATTTTGATGATTGTTACAATACTAATCCCTTGGTGAATGCCATGTCGGTTGGAATCGTAAAGGCAGGCGAAACGGTTTCAGCAACTGCGCTCGGAATAGGCAATCCAGTTTTCATTGTAGGCTCTGCTACCGGCCGTGATGGCATTCATGGTGCAACGTTTGCTTCAGAAGATTTGCATGAAGAAAGTCACAAAGATTTGCCTTCAGTACAAGTGGGTGACCCCTTCACCGAAAAATTATTGTTAGAAGCCACACTCGAAATCATAAAATCAGGTGCAGTTATTGGCATGCAAGACATGGGTGCTGCCGGGATAACTTGTTCAACCAGTGAAATGTCTGCAAAAGGAAAAGTAGGCATGGACATTTGGCTCGACAAGGTGCCCACCCGTGAACCCGGCATGAAGCCCTTTGAAATTTTGCTTTCAGAATCACAAGAGCGCATGCTTATAGTCGCAAAAAAGGGAATGGAAAAAACCGTAATGGAGATTTTTGATAAGTGGGATTTGAACTGTGCCGAAATTGGTGTCGTTACCGATTCGCAGAGAATTCGCTTTTATGTAAAAGGTGAATTAGAAGCCGACGTTCCAGCTGATGATTTAGTTTTAGGAGGAGGCGCACCGGTTTACCATCGCGAGCAAAAGGAGCCAACCTATTTTGAGCAAATCAAAAAATTTAGCGCAGGTGAAATTTCAGTTCCTGAAAATTTAGAGGCGGTAACTCAGTTTCTTATCCAACTACCCACCATTGCAAGCAAGCGTTGGATTACCCGCCAATATGATAGTACAGTGGGTCGAGCCAATATGAGCACCAATCGCCCCTCAGATGCTGCGGTGGTTAATATTTTGGGAACCCAAAAAGCCTTAGCCGTGACTACCGATTGCAATTCACGTTACGTGTATGCAGATCCAAAAATCGGCTGTGCGATGGCGGTTGCAGAGGCCGTGCGCAATATCGCTTGTTCGGGTGGCGAGCCATTGGGCGTAACCAATTGCCTGAATTTTGGAAATCCTTATAATCCTGAGGTGTATTTTCAATTCGCAAATGCGATTTTAGGAATGAAGGAAGCCTGCGAGAAATTTACCTTACCCGTTACAGGCGGAAACGTAAGTTTTTACAATCAAAGCAGTTACGATGGCCCGGTTTATCCAACACCGACAATCGGAATGGTTGGGGTTTTAAATGACGCGGTAAAAGAAATGTTAACCATGGACTTCAAAACTCAGGGGCAAATTATTGCTTTGTTGGGAACGGTAAAAGACGACATAGCCTGTTCTGAGTATGTGTACCAATGGCATAAAATAAAGCACAGTCCAGCACCTTATTTTTCCTTAGACGAGGAGTATGCACTTTTTACATTACTCAGAAAATTGTCAGGCAAGGAAATGGTTTCTTCTGTTCATGATGTTTCTGAAGGGGGATTAATAACCACACTTATGGAATCAGGTTTTGGACGTGAATTAGGTTTTGCGCTTTCAGAACTGCCCTCTATTCGCCACGATTCATTTTTCTTTGGTGAAAGTGGAGGTAGAGTAGTGGTGAGTCTGGAACCTAAAAATTGGGAGCTGTTAAAAAAACTTGCCGGTGAATGCAAGGTTCCCATTATTCAAATCGGTGAAACCACTTCGGGTGAAATAAAAGTGAATGGAAAATCTTGGGAAAGCATATCCTTTTACAAGGAACTTTATTTGACTGCATTGGAAAAGAAGTTGGAGGCATAATGTTAGGCTTGAAACTAGGAACAGACGACCATTGGGTAAAAAATTGTGTGGAAGGCAATTACCAGGCAATTTTAACTGACCATGCTTGGTGCGAACAAAAGGCTGCCTCAAATGCGATTTCCCTCATCACGCGTTATCCTGAGTTCACCGAAATGGTGCAGGCCATGATTGAAATCGTAAACGAAGAAATGGATCATTTCAGGCAAGTGCATGAATTGATTTTGAGACGCGGTTTTCAATTAGGAAAAGAAGAAAAAGACGACTACGTTGGCTTGTTACAGAATTTTGTGCGAAAGGGAATTTCTCGTGAAACCTTATTCGTTGACAAGCTTTTATTTTCTGCCATGATTGAGGCGCGTAGTTGCGAGCGTTTCAAACAACTTTCAACGCAAATTAAAGACGAAGAACTCAGCGTTTTTTATCAGAACTTAATGGCTTCTGAAGCGAGGCATTACGCCACCTTTATAAAATTGGCAAAGAAATTTTCTGACCCAATAATTGTGGAAGCCCGTTGGCAAGAATGGTTAGCTTACGAAGCTGAAATCGTTTCACAGTTCGGAAAAGAAGCAAAAATGCACGGTTGAATTTTCCTGAATTCAGGAAATATTTTTTGAAAAGAAATTAACGTGGGAGAAAACGAAACTCGTAATTAATCGAGTCAATCAGGGTATGAACCCAAAGTTCATCTTCTTTCAATCGCAAAATATCAAAGTAGGAGCGATCGGGATTTACCAAAGGTTCAGTGTACAATAAACGAACCTGTTCGTCATCATTTACGAAATCCCAAAGGCCCAATTGCAAGTGAACACTATCTGCAGTATCGGTAACCGTAGACTCAAAAGTACCGTCGGCCAAAAAGCTTAAGGTGTAGGTTACATAGTCTTCAGTGATATTTAAATCTTCGTTGTAAGCAACGTTGATTTTCCAATCATTAATGATACGCTCCTTACGGGACCGGAAACTCATTCCTGGGCCATCCTCAAATTTTTTGCAGGCACCAAACATGGTCAGGAAAATACAAAAACCGAGAAGCAGTGCGTAATTCTTCATTAAAGATTATTAAAGGGCAATTTTACGAAAAATAGTAAATCAGATAAAACCCCTGCCCACATTCGTTTTTTCTTTTATTTAAGGTCATCCTTGCTTGATAATCAGCACTTAACGGGCTATAAAAAATTCTTATGCCCATTATTTAAGGCTATTACCGGAATTAAAAACCTGAGATTTCATTTGAAACCCGACTTTTTCTGCCGCGCCGGGCAAGCGATTGGCCTCTTTTTCTGCTAAAGTAATGACCTGCAATTCATGAAAAGGCGCCGCTTGAAGGTCAGAATGAATCGCCCCCACGATGTTCAATTCCAAAAAGGAAAGGAGCAAGTCATCACTCACCAGATTCTTTGAAATGTCGGCAAACGCCTTGGGAATTTGTCCGAGGTTTTCAACCAAAAAGTGATTTTCTTCATTCACCAAAATGCGCGAGATTAAATATCCCTCGTCATTAACCCGTCTATATTTAACAGAATCAGCGGTAAAGTTGTAAACTAAAATTTGGCCAAAAAAGGCGCGGTTTGAATCTTCAATTAAATACGGATTTCCAAACATAAAATGATCTTCAGCCAAGGTTACCACATTGGTGTGCATCGTAAAAATTAACAGGTCCCCGGAATATCGAGCCGAAAATTCAAACTCCTCGTTTTCTTCAAAAGCTACAGGAACCGGCGGATTGTTCTTTGCCATTTCTACTGCAATTTTTGCCGAAACGGTTTTCGTAATATTTTTCAGTCTGGCAAAAACCTCAACCGTATTTTTATAGATGCCTTGCTTAAGCACCGATTTTTCATTCAATGCGGCGATGATATTTTCAATTTGACTTTCCATTCTTTTTATTCGCTGATTACAATTCCCATGTTCAAAGAAAGTTCCCTTTTTTTCTGTAATAAGTAAACCTGCGTTTGCAGCAATTCTTCCAATTTAGCCGAATCCGTTTCGGTTTTTATTTCCTGTTGATTTTTACGCAACAGGTTTTTAATTTTTCTGAGTGAAAAATGGGCAAGCGCAGAATCGGCAGAGCCCAATAAATTCTCATCCATTTTTGGAACCCGAATATCGTATTGTTCCCAATTTTGGCTTACGGCCTCAGGAACAGTTAATAATTGGGTGAGTAAATTCCGCTGAATTTCATCACACAAATCATACAGGCGGTCAACTTTGACCGTTTTATATTCTTTAAAGTTTTTCTCAACCAACAAGCGCATGTTTTCGAGCGAAGCTTCATCCATATTCACATCCTCTAATTCCATGAACAAATAATCTGCTAGTGGAAGGGGCGCTTCATCTTCATAAGGTTTGACCAATTCGCCTGAATAATTCACGATTAAGCGAAGCAATTCTCGCTCTTGGGTTCCAATGGCAGAACTTGGTTTGTCGGGCAAAAGACTTTCGCCCTCATGCTCCCTTTTTCTGCGGTTTTCTTCAAACCTTTCGTCGCGCTTGTCTTGCTTCAGTTTTTCACCAAAAGCACGCCGCATCGCACTCTCGACCAAATTAAGCGGAACGCCTAATTTTTCTGCCGTAACACCAATGTAGAGTCCCTGCAAAACCGCATCCGGAATTTTTGCAAGCGTAGTTGCAGTTTCATGTATTACCTCGGCCCGTTGGGCCGGGTCTTGCATATTGTATTCTTTGCTAAGTGCATCGATTTTAAATTCAATAAAATCTTGCGTATGCGCCGCGCGAAAATCTTCAAATCCTTTTTGGCCCATGGCCTGCACAAACGAGTCCGGGTCGTGCCCTTCGGGCAAGACGAGCACCTTCACTTTTAGTTCGTTTTCAAGCAACAAATCAACCCCACGCAATGCTGCCCGAATACCCGCAGCATCAGCATCATAAACCAATAATACATTAGAAGTAAAGCGCCTCAGCAAGCGAATTTGCTCAACCGTTAAGGCCGTTCCTGAACTTGCCACCACATTTCTGATTCCATTTTGATACAATGAAATCAAATCCATATAACCCTCAACCAATAGTGCTGAATCCGCATCGCGAATCGCAATCTTATTTTGGTTAAGACCATAGAGCACCTTACCCTTTTGATAAACCGGCGTTTCAGGACTATTTACATATTTCGCAACGCCTTCTTTTTTGGTGAGAATGCGGCCAGCGAAACCCAACACCTTGCCCATCTGATTGTGCAGCGGAAAAATTATGCGCTCGCGGTATCGGTCGAGCACACGACCATCTTTATCTGAGCGAAAAGCCAATCCCGCCTCAACCAAAATATCTTCGCTGTACTGTTGTTTTAGGCCTTCCTGTACCAATGCATCCCAAGATGCAGGCGCATAACCTAAACCAAAAGCATACAACGTTGAATCGAGCAATCCCCGTTCCTGAAAGTAAGTTATTCCATTTCGTTTTCCTTCATCTGTTTCACGCAATTGTTGCTGAAACCAACGCTCGGCAAAGCCATTGAGAATGTAGAGAGAATCGCGCTTATCCTCTTCATTTCGCTCAAAAGGTCTATCCTCAACCGCAAGCTCGATGTTGTATTTTTTTGCGAGCCATTCCAACGCCTCCACATAGGTCATGCCTTCCAATTCCATCAAAAAAGTAACGGCATTTCCTCCACGACCCGAACTAAAATCCTTGAAAATATTTTTTGCCGGTGCGACAGTAAAAGAAGGAGATTTTTCGGTTGTCCAGGGTGACAAGCCAAAATAATTCGACCCTCGTTTTTTCAACTGCACGAATTCACCCACAACCTCAACAATATCTGCTGCTGTGTAAATTTCATCAACCTTTTGTGGGGGAATATGCCTTGCCATGAAGAACCTCAAAAATAAGGGAAAAGGTCCAAACCCTTTCCCCAAAAACAAAGACTTATGGTAAGATATCCACCTATGATTCAGATTAAGAAGATTTGCGTGTGCCCCTTCGGCCTATTTTAGGCATCAGGGGCGGGCTCGCCCTCATAAGGATGAAGTTAAATTTAGGTAACTTCAAATATTCTGTGATGCCGCCCTTTCCACAGTTTTGAGGCCGAAATTCCCCGAATTTTTGTGGATTTGTCTTATTTTTGGTGTCGAAGCCACCTATTCACACCCTCTTTTAGTAATTCCCCAATGTCAGACGACCAAAAAAAACAACTCGAACAACAACTCTGGAACATAGCCAATACCCTCCGGGGAAAAATGAATGCAGATGAATTCCGGGATTATATCCTGGGATTTATTTTTTACAAATACCTGGCTGAGAAAATGGAGATTTACGCCAACAGCATTCTGAAAGCGGATCGCATCCTGTATAAAAGCATCAAGGAGAACAGCAAGGATGGCAAGGAGTACATCAAAGCCATTAAAGAAGAGGCGCTGGAAAAGCTGGGGTATTTTTTGAAACCCTCAGAACTGTTCAGTGAAGTTGCAAAACGGGGGAACAGCGATGTTGAAGGCACGAGCAATTTCATTCTCGAAGACCTGCAAAAAATTCTGAACAACATTCAACTCAGTACAATGGGTACTGCAAGTGAAGAGGATTTTGACCATCTCTTTGAGGATATGGATTTGAACAGTACCAAGCTGGGAAAAACACCGGATGCACGAAATGAAATCATTTCAAAGGTGCTTGCGCATCTTGACAAAATTGATTTCAAATTGGAAAGCGCCGAATCGGATGTGTTGGGCGATGCATACGAATACCTGATCGGGCAGTTTGCGAGTGGAGCAGGTAAAAAGGCCGGGGAGTTTTATTCGCCCCAGCAGGTGAGTACCATTCTGGCAAAAATTGTTACCACCGGAAAAAGCAAACTGAAATCGGCCTATGATCCCACAGCGGGTTCGGGTTCGTTGTTGTTGCGTATCGCGAGGGAAGTAAAAAATGTAAGCAATTTTTACGGGCAGGAACTCAACCGCACGACCTACAATCTTTGCCGGATGAATATGATTCTGCACGGCGTACATTACCTGAAATTCGACATTAAGCAGGAAGATACCCTCGAACACCCACAACACCTGGGAATGACCTTTGAGGCCATTGTAGCCAACCCGCCTTTTTCTGCACAGTGGAGCGCGAATCCTTTATTTTCAAGTGATGACCGCTTTAGCCAGTATGGAAGGTTGGCCCCGAGTAGTAAGGCCGATTTTGCATTTGTGCAACACATGATTCACCACCTGGCGGAAAATGGTACGATGGCGATTGTGCTACCGCATGGTGCATTGTTTCGGAGTGGCGCAGAGGAACACATTCGAAAGTACTTAATTGAGGACCGTAATTATCTGGATGCAGTAATTGGATTGCCACCCAATATATTTTATGGAACGTCAATTCCAACCTGCATTATGGTTTTCAAAAAATGTAGAGAAAACCCGGAAAATGTTCTTTTTATCAATGCGAGTGAATATTTTGAAAGAGGAACACAAAATATTTTGAGACCATCTGACATTGACAGAATAATCACCACTTTAAGGGAAAGAAAGCAAATAGAGAAATACAGTCATTTGGCAACCCTTAAAGAAATTTCGGGCAATGAATACAACCTGAATATTCCACGATATGTAAATACTTTTGAGGAAGAGGAAATTGTCGACATACCATCGGTTGCAAAAAAACTAAGAACCCTTGAAAAAGAAATGAAAAACACCGATGCTGAGTTATTAGCTTTTTGTAAAGAATTAAAAATTGACACCCCTTTTTAAAATGGAAAAAATCAAGGATTTAGCCTTATTTGTGGGCACAAAAGAAGAATATAATTCAGCCATAAAAAAAGGGATGAAAATTGTTTGTGCATTAAACAGAGCCAGCGGTTTTGTTTCGCATCAATCAGTAGTTGGGTGGGAAGGAAGAGGATGTAACCCTGATAACCCCTATTATTTATTTAAACGTAATAGCGATGCTATTTATTTAAATATGATTGACGCAGAAGATCCAAAATACGTGAACGATGAAATGATAAATCCTGCTTTAAACTTTATTCACGAAGAACTGAGTAAGGAAAATGAAGTTTTTATTTATTGTAGTTTAGGTGAATCAAGAAGTCCCTCAATCGCTTTAATGTATTTACTTGAATATGGATTAATTGATAAAGGTAAAGACACAATAAATTTTTTCCGGTCCACGTGTTATCCGCGGTTTAATCCCAAAAAAGGAAATTTGCTTTACATAAAAAACAGATGGGACATATAAATAACCCAACGATTCGATTCCCTGAGTTTAAAGCTGCTTGGGAACATAAAAAACTGAATGAATTTTTAAGCGAATCGAAAAAAAGGAATGAAGAATTGAAATTCGGGAAGGAAGAGGTTTTATCAGTTTCAGGTGAGTACGGTATCGTGAATCAAATTGAACACTTAGGCAGATCCTATGCAGGGGAATCAGTACACAATTACCATGTCGTAGAAACAGGCGATATTGTATACACAAAAAGCCCATTGAAAGCGAATCCTTTTGGAATAATAAAACTTAATAAAGGCAAAGCTGGTATCGTATCAACGCTTTACGCTGTTTATCAGATAATAGAGAAAAATGCTTATGGCCCATTTTTGGATTGTTACTTTTCATTGGATGCAAATACCAACCGCTATTTACGGCCTTTGGTTAAGAAGGGCGCGAAAAACGATATGAAGATTAACAATGCCTACGTTCTTCATGACCGAATTTTTGTACCCGCAATTTCAGAGCAAAAACGAATTGCAGCTTTCTTTTCAGTTCTGGACATAAAAATTGCTCAACTCAAAATCAAAAGAAAGTTTTTAGAGCAATACAAGAAAGGGGTGATGCAGAAGATATTCCCTTCGACAGGCTCAGGGCAAGTTCCAGAGTTGCGGTTTAAGGATGAGAGCGGAAAGGGGTTTGGGAAGTGGGAGAGGAAGAGGTTGGGGGAGGTTTCCGAAATAACAATGGGGCAATCACCTGATTCAAATTCATATAACTCAGAAAGGAATGGAAAAC
>JAYSVQ010000572.1:0-2994 GCA_043718485.1 Bacteroidota bacterium | reverse complement strand
TGTGATTCAGCTGGAACATCAGGGCATCATAAAGGCGAAGATCCCGATTACCGTACCCTCCAGGTTTTAGTGGATAACAACATTCAACTTTTTCATAAATCCCGGGAAATTTCAAAAAATGATTTTTCTGATTTCGACTTTATTATTCCTATGGATAGCAGCAATATGGTTGACCTAATTACACGTTTCCCAAACCAGGTGGCAGAGAAAAGAGACCGCCTCGTTCTCATTCGTGATTATGACCAATCATCTGAAAACCGGGATGTGCCTGACCCATATTGGAGCGGAAAAGAGGGTTTTGAGGACATTTTCAGCATATTAAGTCGGTCTTGCATGCGTCTTCTGGCGCATATTAAAGTACTCCATTTCAATGGCCAATAATGGCCGTTTGTTTTTTCGGCTCTCTGGTGTTTCTTTTTGGGCAGGAAAAGGGCTCAACTTTAAATTTTTAACAATGGTTACAAACGTTGAAAATTCAGGACCAACTCTTGAATCCTTTATTACTACAGAATGAAGTTCTGTTTTTACCTTTGTTTTAAGAAAAATTCAGAAGCCAAATTGAAACCGTACTTTTGTACCATGAAAAAAACATTCTTTAGCCTTTTCTTGTTTTTTGTTCTCGCCATTCTCATGATAAGCTGCATTGGCGGAACAAAGGGTAGAAACCCAAGAGATGATAAAAGAACCCGAAGGCTCTATGACATTCAATTCGTGAAAATGTATTTCAGGGATGTAGGTGGATTAGTTTATAAAATTAGAGATAGCGTGGTTTGGGCAGAGGGCATTAACGGTCAGGAAATGGGTTTGGTCGGGGTATGGTTTTTAGAAGGCGAGCGATTTAATTTAAGTGACCCACATATTCAAGTAGGGTATTTTTCAAAAAAGATGCCCCAGCAAGGGTCTTTTGATGAAATTTTTGCCTGGGTTGAAAGTGTATTTGTAAAAACAGATGACAACCAATCGGGAATAATCACCCAACCCAGAACCCAAATTATCACCTATGACAAGTCTGTAGCTGAGTATATGTCTATTTTAGTGACACCTAAAAACCCTGAATCTGAGGGGTATAAAGGAAAATGGCTAACCTACGGTTATGTTGAGCAAGGTGAATATATGGTTGCCCTTGTATTAACGGCATATGACCAAATTCGATTCGATAAAATAATGAGGCTGTATTTAGACCTTATCGAGACCTACGAAAAGGCTTAAAGAATCTTAACATTTCAATGTTGAAAATGTAAGCTGGTTCCATCTCATTAGCGTCTAATTTCATGGCTTGTGAAATCAGACTTTTTTATTCCGATTGTTGCCGTAGTTCCTGTGCGTGCCGAACCCTCAGAAGGGGCTGAAATGGTTACCCAATTAAAGTTTGGACAAATTGTTAAGGTGGTTTCACGCCATTCTTCATGGGCTGAAATCTGTATTTTGTCAGATGGGTATTTAGGTTGGGTTGATGAAAAAATGATAGATAGGCTATCTGAAAAAGTTGAGGAGATTTCGGCCACCCTTTACACAATTGAACCTACAGAAATTGAGGTTACTTCAAAACTTTCCCAACAAAAATGGATAATTGCCATTCCCAAAGGAATTGTCTTGCAAGATTCTATACTTGACAAGGGCGAGTTAAATGCGGAGGTCCATTCTTGCCATTATCAATTTACCTTTCCGGCCTCGACTGTGAAAGGGCACTTAGAATTATCCGAAAAAGGCCTTTCAGATTGTGCAATGTTTTTTGAAGGGACGCCCTATCTCTGGGGGGGGACTACCTCTTGGGGAATTGATTGTTCAGGATTTACCCAAACGGTTTTTGGGATGTGTGGGTTAAATATTCCTAGAGACACTGGGCAACAAATAAAAACAGGCAAGCCAATCGTTTTGAATGAGGCTTTGCCTGGAGATCTTGTTTTTTTTTCAAAAGAAAATGAAAAGGTAAATCATGTGGGTTTGCTTTTGAAGGAGGGCAAAATAATTCATGCATCTGGCAGGGTCAGGGTAGATCGATTAAACACAGAAAGTATTGTAAACGTAGAAACAGGAGTTTTGACTCATAAATTGTTGCAAATAAATCGTTATCTTTAATGTAGGGTTTTCAAAATGGCTGCAAAAGTATTGGTGCTGAATCAGGACTATCAAGCGATTAGTGTTTGTTCAGTTGAGCGTGCCTTCGTTCTTGTTTACCTTAAAAAGGCAGAACTGGTTAATGACCATAAAGATCGAATTCTCCATTCTGTAAACGAGAATTTTAATTATCCTTCTGTAATTCGATTGTACCGTTATGTCAGCGTCCCGTTTAAAAAGGTATCCTTGAGCAGGCAAAATATATATAAGCGAGATTCTTTTCGGTGTGTGTATTGCAATTCGAGAAAAGAATTGACCTTAGACCATGTTATGCCAAAATCACAGGGGGGCATCGATTCCTGGTATAATTTGGTAACGGCTTGTCAGGCATGTAATACCTACAAAGGAAACCGTACCCCAGAAGAGGCAGCCATGCCCATGGTGAGAAAACCCTTTAAACCTAGTTTTATAATGTATTTAAGGGACTTTTCAGGCAAGGTTTACGAAGAATGGAAGCCTTATTTGATGATGGCCTAAACAAAGGTTGTTTTGACCACGTTTGGGTTGATTTTACTCGAATTCTCTTATATTTGCCACACAATAAGAATCCCGTTGAGGGGAATGCGCATTATCAATTCTATTTCAGCCCTTACAGAACGAACAGGCCAAGTTCTGGTGTTTATTCTGTTGCTCTTTTTCCTTTTCAGTTGTCGTGGAAAAAAAGAAAGACGCCCCTTTTATTACCTTAACCACAAGACAGAAGCTGCTTTTAAAGAAATTCCAATCTTTTATGTCGGAAAAGACCAAGGGGCAACGCTGGCACCCAAGTATCACCTTTTGGTGCCCGGTGACCGAATTTCCATCCGTTTTCTCAATAATTTCAATTCAATTCCTGAAAATCAGGTTGAATTGGATTATGTTTTAGACCAAGATGGT
>JAYSVQ010000571.1:0-9007 GCA_043718485.1 Bacteroidota bacterium | reverse complement strand
TGCTATTCCGCCTTGCGCATATTTTGTGTTAGACTCTTCTTTTTTTGATTTGGTAATAATCATCACCTTTCCCTTTTCTGCCGCCTTCAGGGCAAAAGTTAAACCTGCAACACCCGAGCCTATTACCAAATAATCTGTTGTTAGATTCATGATGAAAAGTACAAACTCTTTTCTCGCTTAAGAATAGAAAAATATAATTAGCCTTAGGGAATTGAAATTCAGGAATGTCTGAGGAGGAATAATTATTGGATTAGCCGTTTTTTACCAAACGCGCCATATAAAAACCGTCGCTTTGACCCTCAGATGGAAAAAGGGTTTTCTCTTCATCCAGTGAAAATTCAGAATTATTTTCAAGAAAACTTTTCACTTGATTTTGGTTTTCAGAGGGAAGTAAACTACAGGTTGCATACACTATTTGTCCGCCTGTTTTTACCATTTTTGAATAGGATTGAAGAATTTCTTTTTGCTTGAGTTGTACTTCTTTAATAAACGACATAGTAAGCTTCCACTTTGCGTCTGGGTTTCTTCTTAAAACCCCAATTCCTGAACAGGGCACATCAAGTAAAAGCCTGTCAGCTTTATTCTCTAATCGCTTAATCGCTTTTGTAGAATCGATGAGACGCGCCTCAATATTAGATGCACCATTTCTTTTTCCTCTTCTTTTTAATTCTTCGAGTTTAAATTTTTCAGTATCCATCGCAATTACTCTTCCTTTATTTTGAAGGAGGGAAGCAATGTGCAAGGTTTTTCCGCCGGCGCCTGCACATGCATCTACGACCAGCATTCCGGGTTTGATATTTAAAAAATGTGAAATATGTTGCGAACCCGCATCTTGCATTTCAAACCATCCATCTTTAAAGCCGGTGCTTTTAAAAAGGTTCCCCCTTTTTTGCATTACAAGTGCCTCTTCAGCCAAAGGGCTAAAACCTGATTCCCATCCTTCTTGTTGCAAATAATTTTTAAGCGAAATTTTATCGGTTTGCAATGTGTTTGTGCGAAGCACAATAGGCGCCGGAAAGTTCATTGCGCTCATTTCAAGGGCCCATTTCTCTTCGCCTAATTCTTCTACCCCAAATGCATCGAGCCAATCGGGAACGGATAATGCGATTGCCCTGCGCGTTTTTGCAATTTGAAAACGCTGGTCTAATCGCTCAAGAGAAAGGGAATTGAACAAAGGTATTTTAGGAAGCTCAACCTCGTTTCTTTTTGCCCAAGCACCCACAAGTAAGCCCAAGCTTTGCGTATCATAAGCAGGGTCTTTGTCTATTAAAAACCAATATAGACGCCACCAACGCACGAGTTCGTAAATCGATTCTGCAACCATGCCACGATCTCTTGCTCCCCATTTTGGCCGCTCTTTAAATAAAATGTTTATGACTTTGTCTGTGTACTCCCGCTCTTCAAAAATAAATTTCAGGCCAATGGTTACGCCTTCTAAAAGTGGGGGATGTAAATAGAGCTTTTTTGAATCTTCCATCAACTCAAAGAATACGGCGGATGATTTCATCTGCCGTGATTCCTTCAGCTTCCGCCGTGAAGGAAGGCACGATACGATGTCTCAAAACAGAAAGTGCCATGGAGGCAACGTCTTCAATATCGGGAGAATATTTACCCTTGAGTAATGCATTTGCCTTGGCGCCTAGAATTAAATATTGAGAGGCTCGAGGACCCGCACCCCAAGTGATTAAATCTTTTACCGAATCAGGGGATAGATTTGAAGTGACGCGTGTTTTATTCACCAATTTAACGGCATATTCCACAACATTTTCAGTAACCGGAACCCGACGCACCAATTCCTGAAACTGCTCAATTTCCGGTCCGGTAATAATGGTTTTCAATTCAGCTGCATGACCGCCGGTCGTTTGTTTTACAATGGCAATTTCCTCTTCGATAGAAGGGTAATCCACGCTGAGCATAAACATGAAACGATCAAGCTGTGCTTCGGGCAATGGGTAAGTTCCTTCTTGCTCAATCGGATTTTGAGTCGCCAAAACGAAAAATGGCTCGTGCAGTTTAAAAGTTTGGCCCGCAATCGTTACATTTTTTTCTTGCATGGCCTCAAGTAAGGCAGCCTGTGTTTTAGGCGGAGTACGGTTAATCTCGTCTGCAAGGATGATGTTAGCGAAAATAGGCCCTTTAATAAATTTGAAATGTTTTCGACCGGTTTCTTCATCGACCTCAAGAATTTCTGAGCCGAGAATATCTCCGGGCATTAAATCTGGCGTAAATTGAATTCGGTTGAATTTCAAATCAAGTACGCGCGCAATTGTGCTAATCAACAATGTTTTTGCAAGTCCGGGAACCCCAACGAGTAAGGTATGGCCTTTGCAAAAAAGAGCGATTAATAATTTTTCAATTACTTCGTCTTGACCGACAATTACTTTGCCGATTTCTTTTTTCATTTCTGCGTAACGCACCCCAAGGGCATCAGCAGCTTGTTTATCATTTTCGTAACGTGCCATCAGTTCCAGTGCTTTAAGGCGGTTTGACAATTTTGCTCTTTCACTTCTACATGAATGTTTTTTCTCGCAGCCAAAAACCATTTTTCCAACACTTCTGCCTGCTTGGTTTGAACCGTAGCATTGCTGAGTTTTTGGTAGTCGTCTTTGAGGTTAGCAATATGCGGAGGAATTTTCTTTTTAAGATAGAGGAAACGGAAATATTCTTCCATGGCCTCGGGGTCAAGGAATGAATTGGGCTTGCTGTATTCACCTTCTTTCAACTCATCAACGGTGAGATACAAATCTGCATCTAATAGGTCTAAAGGAATCCGGGTTTCACCGGTTTGTGGATTGCGAACACAACCGCCACAATCTTTGGATTGCGGGTCTTGTGAATATTGCATGGCTGCATCTTGAAAGGTAATGGAATCTTTAAGTATTGCATTTCGAATGGCTTCTAATTTTTCAAGTGCAATGGTTTTATCGGAGTATGTTTTTTCAGGAATAATTAATATGTGGCTTGCACTCACTTTATCGCCTAACCGGCGATGGAGTTTAATAATATGCACACCATAAGGGCTCATGAAGGGTTCAGAAACCTCACCTTCCTTCATGTTAAAAACAACATCTTCAAATTCAGGAACCATACTGCCGCGACTGAATTCGCCAAGGCTGCCTCCATTTTTTGCGCTTCCGCCATCCATAGAAATCGCTTTTGCCATGGTGCCAAAATCTTTGCCTTCGAGAATTTCTTCACGCACTCCAATCATCTTGTTGGTTGCTTTTTCAATACTGTTTGGGCTAAAAGGGGTTTTAATTACAATTTGAAAAATCTCAACCTCTGCAGGTAAAAAAGGCAAAGAATCTCTGGGAATGGCTTTAAAAAAATCTTTTACTTCTTTAGGGGTAACTTTTATCGAATTCAAAATTTTCTGACGCTGCTGGTCTACCAAAAGTTGATCTTTTATTTCGGATTGCAACTCTTTTTTGATTTCAAGCATTGATTTCTTGTAAATCTTTTCGATTTCTTTTACACCGCCCATTTGTCCGGCCATGGTGGCTAGTCGTCGCTCGGTTTCTGTGTTTACCTGGTCATCCCCTACGACAAGTGAATCTTGCTTTGCTTTATTGAGGAGTAATTTACCGATTAAAATATTTTCAAGCACATTGCACCGAAGGCTGCCGTCGTCTTTTTCGCCATTCGAAAGCAGGTATTGGTGTTGATACTCAATATCAGAAATGAGAATAACGTCTTCACCTACAATAGCGGCAATTCCATCAATCACTTGCGCTTGAATTGTGCAAAAGGAAAAGAAAAACAATAAGCTAAAAAGAATTCTCATGGCTGATAAATTTCGGTTTGGAGCCAAGCATTTGAGCGCGCATTTTCGGTGATTTTTTTATGATTTTCTTTAATCAATGTCATTTTTCTTTCATTCAACACCATTTGACGAAGATCCTCCTCAACTAACCTTAGTGGCAATGGCTCTCCTTTCTCAACTACTTCAATCATTCTGAAAAAATATTTTCTGCGTTGGCCCTGAATAACGCCATTCCACCTGACTAATTGTTTTATTTCTGCTTTTTCGAGTGACCCAACGTATCCTTTTCTGTATTTTTCTAATTCATCTTCATCTACAAAAATGCTATCCAGCTTAAAAGAGATGGCTTTTTGCTTGGCAAGGTTGCTTAGAACTAATAAATCTTGCTGGGTTTCGCTTTTCATCAAATCCACGTATTCAGAAGAGCCTTCTTCTGGGCAAGAAATATAAAAGAAACAATAGAGATTTTTCTTAGCTAAATAATTTCCTTTTTCTGCTTCATAGCGTTGAAGCAGTGTATCTGCCGGAATTTGTTTATTTAAATGATTTTCTAGCAGTAGTTCGTCATAGGCATGAACCATAAGCGACAGCCTGTATTGCCTAGCCATTTGGTCGATCTTTTTTTCAATTTCGGGATTTGTTTTGAAAATCTCGTCTGCTATTGCCTCTGCTTCACCCCACTTTTCTATAATAGACTTTGCAAGTGCTGCGCTATCTTCAGCAGATAAGCCCGTCGGCAATTCTGCCCTTAATTGGTTAAGGGTAAATTCTGCATTCCGATAACGTGCAACCACAGGCGAGCCATCACTTTTTTGTTTGCATGCAGCGCTCAACAAAAAAAGACTGAGCAGAATAAAAGAAAAGTGAGTGGATGGGGGCAATGATTATTTGTACAGCTTTTTTAATACTTTTTGGTCAACCTTAACCGGGTATTTCGCCTCCAATGATTTGAGCCATTCGGCTTCAAGATGATTCTGAAAACGGGTAATAGCTTCAGATCTGGAGTTTTCATAACTGCGAAGACCCGGCGGCAAAATTTCAACCACTTCATAGATGCGATGAATGCTTCCTGCATGAATAATGTCGGTTCTATGACCAACAGGTTTGCCAAATAACTCAGGGTCGCCAACATGTATTTTGTCTTTTTCAAAAGTCATTTGACGGTATTTGAAATTGAGGGAATTAGTCGCATTCAATTCCATGTCGATTTCAGATAATGAAACTCCTTTTGATAGTAATTCTTTTGCGCGATTGAGCACTTTTTCGTCTTCAGACTGGTACTCATATGCAACAACGCGCTCAGAGGCGGTAAAGCTTTCACGGTTGGTTTCATAGTATTCTTTAAGCCCGAGGGTGTCTTCAACTGCCTTTCTCCATACCATGGTTTCAGTCAAGGTAAACAACAAAATTCCGTCACGGTATTCTTTGGTTAGCTCACGATAATCACGATACTTTTTAGGAAGTTCTTTTTCCTCGAATTTCAAACACTCTTGTTCGTACCAAATATCCAATAATTTTCGGGTTACCTGGTCAACTGAAGAAGCATCAACGCCTTTGCGGTACGAGGCGTAGAAATTAAAGAAATCTCTAACCGTACCTTGCACTTTGCTTTCACCTTTTCCTAAGGTATATAAAACAAGGTTGTAAACCGCGCCATGTGTGGAATCTTCTGGTCTGAAAAAGCCTTTTGAATAAGTAGAAAAGTCAGTTACCGAAGCATTTAATTTATCGATTGATTCTTTGTTTTCGCTAAAGCCAGCTTCTGATTTAACTTTTTTAATCAAAGATTCGCGGGAGAGCGTAGCTCGTGCATCTCTTGCCACTTTACTTTTCAATTCTGTTTTCGATTGCTCAAAAGATTTAATTTGGTCTTCGTGTGTTACAGTCAAAATGTGCCAGCCATAATTGGTTTGAAAGGGCTCAGAAAATTGACCTTTTGAAAGGCTCATTTTCACTTCTTCCATGTTTCCAATCAATCTTCCATTTCCTAAATCCCCGCCTTTGCGAGCCGTTCCCTGATCATCAGAAAACTTTAAGGCTAAATCAGCAAAGGCTTCGCCATTCTTTAGTTTTCCATGAATTTCCTGGATTTTGGTTTTAGCCTGCGCTTCATCTTTTGCAGAATATTGAGGACCTACCCTTACAATAATGTGAGATGCTGTTTTTTTGCCGGTCGTTTTTTGTTTGTCATCAACCTTAATCAAATGGTACCCATAACCAGAGCGAACCGGGTTTGAAATTTGCCCAACCGGAGTATTATAGGCTCCGCTTTCAAAAGGATAAACCATATCTAACACGCTAAAGTATCCGAGATCGCCACCATTCTTTTTTGCTGAGGGGTCACTACTGTTATTGCCTGCAACCGCGGCAAAATCTTTTTTGAATTTTACGACAGAGTCTCTCAATTCAAGTGCTTTGGAATAGGCTTTCAAAGTATCTTCCGGTGAAGCGTCAGGGCTGCAATTCACCAAAATGTGAGAAGCCTTAATCATCCACTGCGAACGCTCATAGGCTTCTAAAATCATTTGTTCCTGTAATTTTTGATCGACTAAATAGGGTTGTGCCAGTTGCTTGCGGTACCCTTCATATTCTTGAATAAATTCAGGCCGCTCGTGTAATTTCAAACTTTCAGCCTCCATGACTTTACGCTTGAAATTAATGTAGAGGTCTAAGTAGGATTTGAATTCCTCTGGGGTGTGTTTTTTTGCAACATCCCATCCCCCATTATTTTTTTGGTAGACGTATTCGAATTCATCCTTTGGAACTTTTGTTCCATTGTCAAAAGTGAGAATCGCTGCTTCTTTTTTTACTTTCTGGCCGAAAGCAGGGTAAGCAAAAGTGCTGAGCAAGAAAAAGAGTGCGCTTTTAAAAAATACCTTATTCATTATTGTCGGTTTTTAGGAGGGCAAATTTAGCAAATCAGCGCCTTTTATCGGAATGCAAAACCATTTGAATGGATTTCTTTTGTAAGTACCTGATAAACAGTAGATTAATATTCAATTTTTCAAAAAATGGCTTCGGTATTTGCCCCTTTACACTTTTTTGATAAACCGGTACACAGCCTTTCCCTCCTTTTCCTCAACCTCAACCTTGTCCATTATTCTTTTTATGAGCAATAAGCCAAGGCCGCCTTGCCTTCTGTCTGTGATTATATCTTTAATATCGACAGGGTTGTATTGGTCTATTCTAAAGAGTGGGGCAGAATCTTGGATTTCGACAATCAACCGGCCGGGTTCAGCATAAACAAATAAATCAAAGCCTTCTTTTTCGTTGCAATTGTGTTGATGAATAATGTTGTTGGCACAGGCCTCATCTACCGCAAGCACCAATTCATTCATAACATTTTCAGCTAGGCCAAGTTTGCCGAGCTCGTTTCGCATAAAGGTCCTGATCTCTGCGAGGGCAGTTAAAGTACAAAATGCTTTAAAGTGCGCCATTTTTTTCAAACTCCTTTCGCGCATCTGCCGGACTCTCGACGATGCTCATGATTTTTGGCAGACCTAAAAGATCAAAAACTTTATATACCGTTTCACTCATTCCTGAAAACACAAATGCACCTCTGCCTAAACGAATGGCTTCGAGGTATGAAATAAAAACCCCCAGACCGGCACTTGATATATAAGTAAGCTTGCTGCAATCTATGTGGTAGTTGTAACAATTATTATGAAGCAATTCTTCGATTTTTTCGTCGAGCATTACCGAAGAGTTTGCATCCAACTCACCTACCGGACTTAGGGTTATGTACCCTTGATGGTCTTGTTCAAGTATTTTCATCATTTTCAGTCTATTACGAATGTTTTTTTGAATGGTTATGCGTAAAACCGATGATTAAAAGCGAGTAGTCATCGGCCAGTGTTTTTTCAGAAAAGGCCAGCACTTCCTTTAAAATGGAATCGCCAATTTCTTCCGGTGATTTTTTTCTAAGCGAAAAAGTAAGGTCAAGTAATTTGGAATACCCAAATTCTTCTCGATTTGAATTTCGGGCCTCTACAATTCCATCTGTAAAAAGAACCAGAAAATCTCCAGCTTCGAATGTAAAACAATCGGGTTGCGGTAATGTTTTACTGAATTCTGGTTCATTTAAAATGCCGAGCCCTAATCCGCCTAATTCGCGGTAAATCAATTGGTCGGTTTCCTTGCTATACCAAAGCGTTGGGCAATGGCCTGCTCTTACAATTTGGATTGAGTTTTTTGTGGTATCGATTTCGAGCAAACTCAGCGTCATAAAACTTCCTTTTTTGAGGCAAGCTTTTAGGGCTTGGTTTGCTTTAATGGTAAACTCTCGACAATTCAGGTGTAAAGGGGCAAGGGCTTGAAAAATGCCTTTCGTTTCGGCCATATAAAATGCGGCTTCCGTTCCTTTTCCCGAAACGTCGCCCATAGCTACATTATACAGGCCTTGGCCATTTTCATACACATCATAATAATCGCCCCCAATTTCTTCTGCGGTTTCGCTTTGGGCATAAAATTGAATGCCATTGCCTGAAGGAAAGGTTTTTGGCAGAATTCTTTCCTGCATTTGCCGCGCAATTTTCAATTGCTCACGATACCTTTCTAAGTTTATGGAGTCTCTTAAAAGTTCGGTGTTTTCGAGTGCAATACCGGCTTGTTCTCTCAGGCCCAAAATAGACCTGAGAATTTCTTCTTCATACGGACTGCTCAATTCACTCGCCAGAATCATAACGGCAACCGGGTGGTGCCTTGTCACGATGGGAACCGCAAGCAGACTTCTGAATTTTCCGTTATACTTTTTTAGGAGTTTATGTTTTCTTGCGTTTTTGATGTAAACAAAATTTCCTGAGCCCAGCGCTTCCTTAGAAATTTCGTTTTCAGTATCTAATTCATTTATTTCTTCTAATCCGATTTCTTTTCTAAGGACGAGGTTAAATTTCCAATTTTCGCCTTTGGCCTCTAATGAATAAATCCAGCCTGCTTCTGTTGAAGAGCTTTCCATTGATGCCTCGAGCAAGGTGCTTAAGGTTTCGCTATCACTAAGACCGGGTTGAATGGAATGAGTGATTCTAAGCAGGTTTGCAATTTCACTCGAGCGTTTTTCAAATACAGAAGAGGTAAATAAATTAAAGAAAATAATCAAGGCCGAAATCGCCATATACACCAAGGGAAAGAAAACCATCATTCCCAACAGAATGTAACTACTGGTAAACAAATCAAAAGCAGACTGATTGCCGCCCACTTCCAAAAGTTGAGTCGGAAAAAATCGAATGTAAGCCAGGACCAAAAGGC
>JAYSVQ010000058.1:0-2656 GCA_043718485.1 Bacteroidota bacterium | reverse complement strand
CCTGAAAGAAGACAGTCTCTTCCCTGAAGAAGTGGATCAGTATGAGCCGCAGAATATCCGTGAGGCATTGAGCAACTGTATCGCCCATCAGGATTATCCGCAGGGCGGCAGGATTACGGTGGTGGAAAGAGAAGATGGTTTTCTCAGCTTCACCAACCTCGGCGAGTTTCTCCCCGGCTCTATCGAAAAGGTAATTGAATGTGACGGGCCACCGGAGATCTACCGAAATCAGTTCCTGGCACAGGCGATGGTGAATCTCAACATGATAGATACCATCGGCAGTGGAATCAAGCGCATGTTCAGAATGCAAAGTCTGCGTTTCTTTCCCATGCCCGATTATGATTTCTCAGGCGGCAAAGTAAAAGCAACGCTTACCGGAAAAATCCTAAATATGGATTTTGCAAGGGCACTCGCAAGACATCCTGAACTCAGCCTCCCGGAAATCATGTTCCTCGACAAAGTACAGAAGCAAATTCTGCTGAGCGAACTGGAAGTAAAAATCCTGCGCGACAAAGGATTGGTTGAAGGCCGCAGGTCGAACCTCCATATTTCTGCAAAGGTGGCGGTGGCGACAGGGCAGACGGTCTCTTATATGCGAAGTAAGGGAGTGGATGAGGCATTTATCAGGAAGTCTGTACTTGACTATCTCAGCGAATTTGGAGAAACCAAACGGGAGGTGTTTGATGAACTGCTGCTTTCCAAGTTGGGAGACAGTCTGTCGCATGAACAAAAGAAAAACCGGATCAGGAATACCCTCCAGGCAATGAAGCAGGAAGGTATGGTTGAAATCTCGGGCAAGAAATGGCGACTCGTCTGAAATTGCTAAACCGCGTTGTGAAGCGCCAGTTTTAGCAATTTTTTAGCAATTTCTTGAGCCTGAATATGAGGTAAATGGCTGATAAACAGCCCGTAAAAATTGCTAAAGTTGGTTTGAGATTTTTTTGGAAAAAGACATTTTCAGCGATTTTTTACTCTTATCCCTTTTCCGAATACTCGCCTGAGCATTGCTAATGGATTTTCCAGTACTGATTCCGAACTTTCCCCGAAAAAATAGCTAAACCGTGTTTTTGATCTGTCATTTTTAGCTATTTCTTAGCTATTTTTTTACTCAAATCAGGGTTAATTGACTGATAAACAAGAAACTGCAAATAGCTAAACATGGTTTGGGATTTTCAGGCTTAGCTATTCTTAAACATTTCCTTTAGCTATTGCCCCACATCCTGCGCCTCTGTATTCCCTTTCAGCATTCCTAGTTATTCAGGCTTTATTGCGCATTCACTTTCCAATCAAAAGGAAAAGGAGATTGGGAATGGCCTTGGTGGAACACACCAAACAGTAAAAACCAAAAAAGGAATTTTCTCATGAATTATTTACGTGCTAAAATTAGCTACGAATTCTAGGTTTTCTAAATTTAGGTGAGTTTTGGCGAGGTAGAATTGCAGGCCTAGGAATTTGTACTTGTAAGTTGCATCGTTTGGCTTTGCCTTCCTTGAAGTAATTCCCACTCTAACTACCCCTGTTATGTAGTTGCTCAAAATGGCGAACCGGTTTGAAGCGAGGTGGCGTTTGCTCAAACTTATTTTGCGGTGCAAACCCGTAAACAAGGCGTTTGTGAAAAAGGCTTAGAATTAATATTTTTTTTGCCTTTTCTATCTCTTCTCGTACACATCCTCAATTTTATTCTGGCCGGTACCGTGAATTCCAGGATTTGAGAGTACTAACCTTGTGTCTGAAATTTCTTCTACCATATATTCAACTCCGCCTACAGTTAAAAAAAGTTTTTTCCCATCCAGGGTCCATTCACTATTGGTGCTATCGATTGTTTCTTCCATCTTGTAAATTGGGGTTCCGCAAGGAGCTTGGGCGCTTGCAACCTCATCAAGTGTTGTTACGTTATTGATTTTTACATCTATTAAAGTTCCGCTTTCCTGAAAGGTTAAATACCACTCAGTCAAATGTGTTGTTTGGGTAAATCCGACCAGGTTGCCACATGAATCATTGTAATTGAGCGGGGTGACTGCATGGAATTGATTTGTTTGGGTTGTATCATACGGATTCAATGTTCCATTGGAAAGGGTTACCACTTTCCACGATCCCTTCAAGTCTGCAGTTAACTGCTCTTCCTTTTTCTTTTTACAAGAAAGTATAGAGATAGCCAATATACACAATACGATTAGTTGCTTTTGCATTTTGTAATAATATCATTTGTGGCACAATAATAACCATTTTAAACTGAATCAAAGTCAAGAATAATATCTGGCAGAAAATCTCAAGAAAACGCTGGCTTTCAATCCAGAATTCTCTGATCTCACTTGCTTTTTAGATGTGGCGTATCAACGATTACATTAATAATGTTGCCTTTGACCGGAATAAAAAAAACAAAATAACCACTCCAATCAATTCCCAATGCAGGTTTGTTTTAGCTTGGTTATTGAAAAAAGGTGAAATTTTGATTCTATCTAGAGCTGTATAGGAAGTTGAAGCAAGTTACAATCAGACAGGGGCGAGCAAAAAAATTAGGGGGATGAGACAATCGAAACTTAGGATTTCTATTTAGGGGCCGGGGCCCTCGAAGCACCCCCAAAAAAAAATCAGGGGACTCGAACACCTCGTGTGAGTCAACCCTGATCCTTGCTCTTGCTTTACAATACTAAAG
>JAYSVQ010000570.1:0-3012 GCA_043718485.1 Bacteroidota bacterium | reverse complement strand
GAAAAAAGCAATCGACCATCTACCAAGGCATGATCGACTTCATTAAAATCTGCGGCCATTATTTTGCCCCAAGTATAAAAAGATTCGAAAGTCTCTTCCGGAAAAAAGGCAGAATAATGCGGATACAATTCAAAAGAAAGCGGATGGGAATTCTCAAAACTCATCCCGGTTATTTCGCTTAAAAAATCATCGGGCGTAAAAATTTTGGGTAATAAAGTTGGGGATTTTACTTTCTGAGAAAATATTCTGCGAAAAAAAAGCCCTGCACGTCGAGAAGGCAAAACAAGGGCGACAGCTTCCGGGCCAGAAATGGGAAGAGAGAGAATCTTATCAGCTACCTTTCCAAGGAAACTTTCCATTGGGCGAATGTATGCAATTGGATTGAGGCTTTTTATCCCCTTTTTCCTCTTTTTGGTAATAACAAGCCACCCATGGGTGAATTGTGATTATCAAAAACGATTTTTAATCAGATTCTTTTCCGAATTTGGTGGCTCAATTGATTTTAAATGTCGGCCTTACTCAAAACTCCGGTTGTTTTACCTGATTTTCAAGATACAGAATCTGCTTTTGCTCACCTTGATCAGCGCGCCTTTTTACGAGCGCGCCGAATTTTCAGGTGGATGAATGCTCCTGTGATTTCGAAAATTGGCCCCCCCCTGATCAGTTTGTCGCTGAAATTAAAATTGCCCATAAAGCGCATCGTTAAAAATACAGTTTTCGATATATTTTGTGGTGGCACCTCCCTCGAAAACACAACAGAAAGGATTGAACTGCTGTTTAAAAATGGGATTCGCACCATTTTGGATTACTCGGTTGAAGGCGAAAAAAATCTTGCCGGCTTTGACCTGACCCGTGATGAAATAATAAAAACGATAGAATACGCGGCAAAAAACGAAGCGGTTGAATTTTCTGCGCTAAAAGTTTCGGGCATTTGCAATCCCGAAAGCATGACAAAAAAACAGGCCAATGAAAAGTTAAAACCTGAAGATACCCTAAACCTTGAACAGGGCTTTAATCGCCTGGAAATGATTTGTAAACGGGCTAGTGAATTGGGCCAATCCGTATTTATTGATGCTGAAGAGACCTGGTTTCAAGATGTAATCGATCGTTGGGCCGAAGGCTTGATGGAAAAATACAATAAAGAAAAAGCCATTGTCAATACTACGGTACAAATGTACAGGCATGACCGGCTGGCTTATCTGGAGAGCCTAATTCAATCTGCAAAGTCAAAAGGTTTTGTATTGGGAATAAAGGTTGTGAGGGGTGCTTATCTTGAAAAAGAAAATGAACGCGCGCTGAAAATGGCTTACCCTACCCCAATTCAAAAAGATAAAATCTCAACTGACAAAGATTTTGACAGCGCATTGGAATTATGTGTTTTAGATCATGCTCGCGTAGCCCTTTGTGCCGGAACGCACAACGAAAAGAGTTCCCTTTTTCTCGCAAAAACTATTCTTGAAAAAGGGATTGACCCAAGCCATCGACATGTTGTCTTTTCTCAACTTTTAGGAATGAGTGACCACATTTCCTTTAACCTTGCTAAAGCAGGATTTAACGTTGCGAAATACCTTCCTTACGGCCCGGTAGAATCAGTTATTCCGTATTTGATGCGCAGAGCGGCTGAAAA
This sequence comes from Bacteroidota bacterium, assembly GCA_043718485.1. Lineage (GTDB taxonomy): Bacteria > Bacteroidota > Bacteroidia > J057 > JADKCL01 > JAYSVQ01. Next base: position 1,385 of record JAYSVQ010000570.1, on the reverse strand, counting down.
CACAAGTGTTTCAGGTCAAAGCTCAAGAGAACTGGAACTCTTGGAAAGAGAAGGCAAAAGGAGAGGATTATAATTCCTTCTTTTATTTATTCATTATCCATCTAAATGTTGCCAATGTTTCACCATTGGATTTTAGACTGGCGATATAAATTCCCGGAACTATTTTTTCGCGCATGATGAATGAACCTGAAGGCTGATTCATTTTTCGGGTAAACACAATTCTTCCCTGCACATCATTCAACTCGAATTCAACCTCTTTCTCGCTTAAATAAGAATTGTATTCCACCATAACTGGCCCTTCACTCGGATTTGGAGAAAGCCGAACAAAAGCCTCCACCTTGGAATTCTTTCCAACATAAATAGGCACAGAATCTGGGTCATGGGTAATTTCAAATAGGTCTACCCCACCCTCTACCAAATGCCCTGGGTTTGCATCCCCGCACACAAATTCCACTTTCATAGAATCGGTTACAAGAATAAAGTCTTCGATTCTAAATGTATCTTGAACCCAAGTATTTAGGTTGCCCACTAAGCGGTTTAGTAAAACGGTGGTGCTTCCGTTTGAAATAATAATATCCATTGAATCATTGATGCCGCCAGAGCCACCTGTATTGGCAAACCAACGGAAATAACGCAATACAGGATTATTAAGGGTATCAAGTTTCATTGAAGGAGAGGTCAAATTGGTTCCGCCATCATCGACGTCATCACTTCCGGCGGGTTCACCGCCGTTTCCGGTTACGTAGCTTTGGGTGCCCACATCGCCGGTAACATCCACATCAGGATTCACAAGGCCACCGGAATTTGTGCCCACCGGTACACCTCTTACCCAAATTCCTGCAGTTGCTGTACTTGCAACTGTCCAACCGAAATCAAAATAGAAGTCATCGTAGTAACCCGGAGTTAAGCGAATGGTAATAGTTGCAGCACCTGAACTGGCATAATTAACCACCTCTTTGGTACGGTACCCCCATTTACCTGCAACAAATGAATAAGTACCGGGCAAGAATCCAGGATCAGTAATATTTCCCGACCCATTTGTTGTATAGTTGAATGTGGTGGCTCCTTGAACGGCATCCACCTTTGCTGCCGGAATCGGCAAATTGGTAAGGTCATCAATTACATTGATTTGATAACTGAATGGCGTTAAAGGAACAAGCTCAAAATTCTGGCTGGTAACAATTCCATTATCTACATTTAAAATAAAGGTTTTGCTCAAATAGCCAAACTTAGTTGCAGTAACTGAATAAGAACCTGAATCGACTACACCGACCGCATAGGCACCGTTGGCAGCAGCGAAATCTGAATCAGCGGGCGTTGAATACATCATAACCTGGGCACCGGGAAGCGGCAAACCGGTTACGGAATCGGTTACTATTCCTTCT
>JAYSVQ010000569.1:0-3012 GCA_043718485.1 Bacteroidota bacterium | reverse complement strand
CTGACCTTCTACCTGCAGACTTGGTAGGCACCCTTATTTACAACCAAAAAGAATCAAAATTTGAGGTCAAAAAAGGACCCATTTTCGCAAATATTATTTTGGCAGATGAAATCAATCGCTCACCTGCAAAAGTTCAAAGCGCATTGCTCGAATCCATGCAGGAAAGGCAAGTAACGATTGGCGAAACTACCTACAAATTGCAGGAGCCCTTTTTGGTGTTGGCCACTCAAAATCCTTTGGAACAAGAGGGAACCTATCCCCTACCCGAAGCCCAAATCGACCGCTTTATGATGCGCGTTTTTGTGGATTACCCAAGTCGTGAAGAGGAAAAAGAAATCATGCGCAGAATGGCGCGAACCGGAAAGAAACCTGAGGTAAATACGGTGATGCGTGGCGAAGAGGTTTTTGAAATCCGCAAACAGGTTGACCAAATATATTTGAGCGAAAAGCTTGAAGATTATATTGTAGAGCTGGTTTTGGCGACACGAAATCCGGAAAATTATGGCTTGGAAAAATTACAACCGTATATCGATTTCGGAGCTTCGCCTCGCGCAAGTATCGCCCTGAATTTAGGTTCACGTTGTCACGCATTAATGGAAGGCAGATCGTATGTGCTACCCGAAGATATTAAGGCTATCGCTCCTGATGTGTTAAATCATCGCATTCTGTTGAATTATGAGGCAGAGGCCGAAGAAATTACCAGCAGTTACTGCGTCGATACGTTGCTTAAAGCTATCGAAATCTAAAATAAACGCTTGTCTAACCCCTTTTTTAAGCGCGCAGCATTTCTTTTCCCTGCATTCATTTCTTTTGGCGGCCTTTTTCTGGCTTATTTTTTTGGCACTTTTCCCGAAGACGCTTATATCAATTTCAGGTATGCGCAACATCTCGCCGAAGGCCATGGGCCGGTTTGGAATACATCCGGAAATCCGGTTGAAGGCTACACCAGTTTTCTATGGATAGTATTGCTGGCGCCTGCCTGGTTTTTCAATTTCGAATTTGCGATTTGGGTTCAAATGTTGAGTTTCATTTTCCTGGCAGGAACTTTATTCATTTCTGCTTTAAGCCTTCACATTCACCTCAAAAACAGCCTCGCCACCTTGTTGGGAAGCCTTTTAATAGGCAGTCATTTTAGTCTTTTGTTTTTTTCGTTTTCAGGAATGGAGACAGCCTTATTCAGCTTTTTGCTTACGCTGCTATTTTATCTCTCCTTTATTTCAAAAAAGAAAAACTTTTTCCTTTTAGGCCTTACCTCTGCTTTGCTCATTATGACTCGCCCGGAGGGTTTGATATTTTCTTTTCTTTTTTTGGCATTTACCCTTTTTGAATCGAAAAAATTAAACTTTCCAGGCCTCAGAAATTTCCTCATATCTCTATTCATTCCGATTTCAATATGGCTAATTTGGAAAATTAGGTTTTACGGAGATATTCTCCCCAACACATTTTATGTAAAAACAGCACATTCCTCAATTCTCAATGGCGCATTTTACATTTACCTTTATTTTAAGGAATACTTTATCGTTGGCCCTTTTATTGGAACCTTTTTTCTGATTAAGAAAAAGGAATGGCCCGCAAAAATCATATTGGCATTGGGTTCAATGATTGTGTTCTGGTTGCTTTACATGATTGCAATCGGTGGAGATTATATGGAATTCAGGATGATGGCTCCCTTGTTCCCAATAATTGTACTTTTTTCATTTTTAGGGATTAAAGAAGGCGAAGAATTAAAAAGGGCTCCTCTTGTTTTCATATTTATCATAATGGCAATGGGAAACCTAAAAGCCTTTTATGGGGATAGAAATATTCAACTGCATGAGAATATTTTGAACACCGGCCAATTAGCAAATGAAGTGAATGACGAAACTACTGGAACTGCGGTTCAGGGAAAAATGCTCTTCGATTTTTTTGGAGACGATACCACTTTGGTGGTAGCCATTGGCGCCGCAGGCGCAATTCCTTTCTATTGGAACACACATTTCATCGACGCAAGCGGATTAAATGACAAAGAAATAGCTGAAAAGGCTGAAAAGATTTCACAATTCCCAGGACATTTTCTTGCTCCATCATGGGAATTAATGCTAGAAAAAAAGGTGAATTTAATTTACCCCCGACTCTTCAGAAATGCGCAAGAGCCATTTCCCCTTACAAATGAATTTCTCAGCCTAACAGAAATGAAAAATCTGGGTGCAGGCAAAGCCTATCCGAAATCAGGGCCAAGAGCCCAATTATTACAAATCACCCTCAGCAATCAAACAACCTTAGGAATGATTTACCTATTTCCTCACCCCCATGTCGAACAATTATTGGCATTGAATAGCGAAAAAATTCGGTCAAGCCCAATCCAAATTCCGTGAATTCATTATTCCGTATAATTTGCGAAGTTTGAACTTGGTATTGAAAAACCAATTTTGGATTTGAAACTCCGCATCCCTTTATTAATTGGCCTTGCTGCCTTGCTTTTTCTTTTACCGGGGCTTGGAAGTGTGCACCTTTTTGATTGGGATGAAATCAACTTCGCAGAATCAGCAAGAGAAATGCTTGCTTCTGGAGAATACAATTATCCTCAAATAAACTACCAGGCCTTTTGGGAAAAACCTCCCCTATTTATTTGGTTTCAAGCGATTTCAATGAAAATATTTGGCGTTACAGAATTTGCTGCACGTTTTCCAAATGTGATTTGTGGAATCTGTACTGTACTCATGTTATATCTGGTGGGTAAAAAAGAAAAAAACCATCGTTTTGGAATATTACTCTCTCTAACATACGGTTGCTCATTTTTACCTTTATTCTATTTTAAATCTGGATTAATTGACCCTTGGTTCAACCTTTTCATATTCATTGCCCTCTATTTCGGGTTCAAAACCTTTTTCACTTCAGACAAAAAAAATCCTATCCTTTCCGGAATATTTACCGGACTTGCTATTCTTACAAAAGGGCCTGTTGCCTTGTTGATTATCTTTTCGAGTCTAGGAATTTTTAAAATATGGAATCGTAAGAATACCCAAAAGTTAA
>JAYSVQ010000568.1:0-3017 GCA_043718485.1 Bacteroidota bacterium | reverse complement strand
GGCGTAATGAAGTCAAAAAAGCCCTGGAGCGAATGGTTTGGAAAAAATAGCTATTCTGTCCCCTGTACAGTCCCCCGAAAATGAAAAACCGCTTAATTATCAAAATTAAGCGGTTTTTTCATGAAATCGGCGGAGAGGGAGGGATTCGAACCCCCGGTACCTTACGGTACAACGGTTTTCAAGACCGCCGCATTCGACCGCTCTGCCATCTCTCCGGTGCGAAATTAGGCAAAGGCAAATGATTTTAAACTATACAAAGCCCTTTTTTACAAGGAATTTAGCCCCTTTTTTAGGAAAGTATTGAGAATCAAACCTTAACTCCTCTCCTATTTTTACCTAAATCAGCTTCTTTTCTAACTGTAAACCACCGCTAATTATGCCTCAGGGCAATTGAAATAAGAACGGACTCCTCAAACTTGCAACCTTTGGGTTCAATTTTTAGGATTGAAATGAAGGTTTCAAAGGAAATCGAATGGGCTTATCTGCCACGTAACTGGGGTATAAATCAAGATCAAGGGCGCTGATTCGGATGCCTTTTCTGATGCCAATTTGAATGGGATATTAACTTTAAAAGGCTGAATTCAGCGTATTTCAGGCCTTTCACGTCATTCTTTTTTGAGTAATATTTAATTTTTTACATTTAGCGAAAGTGGAACGCTTATGAAAACATGTATTCTTTTACTCTTTATGTTCGTTTCTGCACCTCTTTTTTCAGGTGTGCTAATTGCACAAAATTCCCGATTAGGAATTAGATTGAAAAATTTAGGCAAGCCTGAAATTTTGACGAATAAAAAAGATACGCGCTTGAAATCAAACAAGGCATTTTCTAAAATTCAATTTCAAAACAATGAACCACCCGATTCAGTAAGTGCAGAATCTAAGGGAAGTTTTACTTTTTCAGGATACATAGATTCATATTATTCTTATTTCACTGACCCGGTCGGCAAAGCTAATTTTCAGCAATTCACTTCAGTTTCAGCCCGCAGGCGTTCCATTGGATTGAACATTGCTATGCTCTCAGCAGACTATGCTGCTGAAAAATATCGTGCTACCGTAACCCTGCAATATGGCGACATTCCCCTCAGCTCATGGTCACCCACTTATAACATGATTCAAGAAGCGAATGCAGGGGTGAGACTTGTTAAAAACCTTTGGTTAGACGCCGGCTTTTTCAAAACACATATGGGTCCGGAAACCATGCTTCCTAGAAATAATATCCTCAGTTCTGTAGCTGTGGGCACATTTTTTAAACCTTTCTATGAATCCGCAATTCGTCTGAATTACAATCCGAGTCCAGAAATTTCGCTTTATCTTTTTGCCCTAAACGGCTATAATCGGTTTGAAGATAATAACAACAAAAAATCGTTGGGCTTTCTCGGCACCTATGCCCTCAGCGAAAATATTGATGTCAATTACAGTAATTATTTGGGAGATGACTCACCTGTCGGAACGACAACAAAGAATTATCGGTTTTACAATAATCTGTTTGTAAATGTTGAGCAGGGGAATTTAAAACTTCAAGTCGGAATCGACGCATGTCTCAACCAGAATGCAAATTTGATTACGCCCACCAAAACCGCAGGAATGTATTCGGGTCTCATTAGTGGGCGCTATATGCTAATATCAAAATTCTCAGTGTTTGGTCGCCTCGAGAGATTTCATGACCGGCACGGATTTTTATCAGGAACCTTTTTTGACAAAACCGTAACCCAAACCGGACTTATTCTTTGGGGAGGCACCTTGGGAATGGAATTTCTTCCCACCCCAAATTCCTACATTAGATTAGAGGGTCGTGGCCTTCAAACAGAAGCGAACCAAGAAATTTTTCAATGGAAGGGCCTAGGGGTAACCCGTCGTTGGGAGGTAATGGTGCATTTAGGGATTTCATTATTTTCGAAATAGGTTTTTTCAAAACTTCGGAATCAGGTATTAACTGTCTTTTTTTCTATTGATTTCTGAATGCCAGAGAATGCAGATTTGTACCTTTTGAATTTTGTTTTCATGCCCAACTATTGAATGGGCTTTTCAAACCATTGCGTTTAAAAGCAAACTTAAATCAGTTATCCGATGAAATCCATCGATTATTAAAAAAAGCTAATCGGTTATTTAGGATTCTCGATGGCTCTGCGTGCAAAAAGATATTTTTGCTAAGTAGGCATTCCTATGCCTTCATAACCAAGTACTAAAGCTAAAACCGATGAAAAATTTTACGTTTCGTGCGATTACCCTTTTGCTGATGATAATCTCATCGTTTCAATCCCTGACCGCTCAGGATGATTGTGGAACGGACAAGATGCATAATCAATTAATGCAAACTGACCCGGTGTATAGGGCCAATTATTTATTTAATGAAAATGCCCTTCAAATGCGTATTCACCCCCAAGGGAATATGCCAATGTCCCAACCTCCTCCTCCTCTCATAACCATTCCAGTAGTAGTGCATGTTATTCACATTGGGGAACCCTTGGGTACAGGAACAAACATTCCTGATTCTCAGATATATGGTGCCATAAGCGGAATCAATGATCGCTTTAGAAATGTAATTGGTGCTGGCTTAGATATTGAAATGCAATTTTGTCTCGCTACACGTGACCCTGAAGGAAACCCCACGACCGGAATTAATCGGGTGGATGGTTCTGGCATTGCAAACTATTTAACTGTAGGTATCTCAACAGGCTCAACTGAATGCAACTCAGGTCCCTCAAATGAAACCAGTCTTAAAAACCTAAGCCGATGGCCGGTGGCACAATATTACAACATTTGGATAGTAAGGAGATTATGTGATGGCAGGTATACTGGATTTGCTTCTTACCCTTCCGGATCAAACAATGATGGCGCAACTATCGGTTCAGGTTCTTTTCAATACAATGACAAAACACCGGCCCACGAATTGGGACACGGATTTAATTTACGCCATACTTTTGAGGGGGATGATGGTAATTCCATTTGCCCTCCAAATTCAAACTGCACTTATAATGGAGATGCTTGTTGCGATACCCCACCTCACAAAAGGTACG
>JAYSVQ010000567.1:0-3018 GCA_043718485.1 Bacteroidota bacterium | reverse complement strand
AAATGAATCGCATCTTGGGTGGAGGCATAGTTGAGGGTTCCATTATTTTGTTGGGCGGTGAACCGGGCATAGGTAAGTCAACCTTGCTGTTGCAGCTTGCCTTGCAACTCAAAGACAGGCGTGTGCTATATGTGTCGGGTGAGGAATCAGAATCCCAAATCAGAATGCGCGCTGAGCGCATACCCTATGTAAATGAGGCCTTGCTTGTGGTTTCTGAAACACGGCTTGAGCAGATTCAAAAATTTCAACAAGAGCTGCAACCTGAGTTGCTGATTATTGATTCGATTCAAACCTTGTACAGCGACGGCATGGAGTCTGCACCGGGTAGCGTTTCACAAGTCAGGGAATGCGCTGCGAAATTGATGCGCCTGGCAAAAGATACCCGCACCTCTGTGTTTCTGGTCGGCCACGTAACCAAAGAGGGCATGATTGCCGGGCCGAAAGTATTGGAACATATGGTCGATACTGTGCTAAGTTTTGAGGGGGATCAACACCATAATTTTCGCATTGTGCGCACCACCAAAAACCGCTTCGGCAGCACACTCGAGCTGGGTATTTATGAAATGCGGGGTGAGGGATTGAGAGAAGTTTCTAATCCCTCTGAAATATTTTTGTCTGAATCGAATGAGACCTTTAGCGGCGTCGCCATCTCGGCGACGATGGAGGGCATGCGCCCTATATTAATTGAAGCCCAGGCTTTGGTAAGTCCCGCTGCTTATGGTAATGCACAAAGAAGTGCGACCGGCTATGATTTAAGGCGAATGAGTATGTTGTTGGCCGTGCTTGAAAAGCGTGCAGGCTTTAAGATGGGCGCAAAAGATGTGTTTGTGAATCTCGCCGGTGGCATTAGGGTTGATGACCCTGCGCTTGACCTGGGTTTGGTCTGTGCGATTGTTTCAAGTCTGCATGATTTAGCCATAGATAAGACCAAGGTATTCTCTGCCGAGATTGGGCTTTCGGGTGAGTTGAGAGCGGTGAATCGTATCGAGCAGCGCATTGCCGAAGCCGAAAAGCTGGGCTTTACCGAAATCTTCATCGCGCAAACCCAAAGCAAAGGCTTAGTCGGAAAAAAGGGGGGCATTCGCATTCACGGTGCAGCGAGAATCGAAGATGTGTTTAGAGAGATATTTGCTTAGGATTCGCTGTTCTTGAGTTCAGGGAATGATAAGAGAATGGAGGCTTGGAACCTGAGTTTTTATGTGACTTTTTGCTTGCCCTTTTCTTGAATAATCATAATTGAAAAAGCATGTCAAGGTTTCGGAATCGGGCATACAACAAGTAAAATGGAGCGAAATTATTTGTCGTAATGTACTATCAATTAACACCTTACTAAAAAACATGCAATTTAGATATTGAATGTCTAATTTGCATAAATGATAAAACGGGCAATCGTTGAAACGATAATCGGGCGGGCGGGCAAGATGCCGGTGTTGGCTATTTGATTAGCCACTCGCTTTGTGAAAATAGGGGATGAATTTCTCTCTTTTTTCTTTAGAAGAATCCTGTAATTTGCTTTTAAATTAAGAACAAAATGAAAAATCTAAAGATGTTTAGAATCTGCCTGTCGCTTTGTGTTTTATTGTTAATCATTGTCGTTGGCCAATCCCAAACAAGTAACTGGGCATTGCGGGGGAGCTTGGGGGTAAGGTATCTTGAGTTTAATTTTTCCAATTATAACCCTGGAAATACAGCCACGACTACCTTGGGCTATCGGTCGCTTGAATTGGGTCATGCTTCAATTTCCGCTGTTCGATTTAATTCAAATAAATCCTTTCACGATTTTGGATTATACAGACTACTTACAAGTATTCATGATAGTAAAGAGAGGGTTCGTTATGCCATTCCAAATATACCCGCCGGTCTAGTGGATGGGTATCGGTCATCGGGTATAGGAACTACCCTTAAATATGAATATGGAATTGCCTTAACCAAAAACGAGGGAAGGAAATTTAGGTATTATCTTGGCCTGGCGATTAAACCTTCATTTGCAATAGGTAGATTCCAAAGCTATATCTCAACCGTGTCTTCCAGCTATTATTTCAACAATTCATCTGATCTCATCATTAATCCCCGAATTCAATGGATAGGCAAGGGAAGAATTTTCCTCGAAGCCGAGCTTCCGCTAATATTAGGAAGGGGAGAATTTTGGTATAGCCTCGAAGACTTGCCCAATTCAAGGGGAGCGAGTAATACAATTGTTGATCTAAAGGCTTTTCCCTTTGAATTAAACCTGCGGTTTAGCCTTGGGCTAAGATTGTGATGTTTTGTAGGTAGCGAATGAGAATATTCGCATGAAAAAAGGCCCCTTCGGGCCTGTAACTAAAACATTAAATGTTGTGGGCCCAGCCGGGCTTGAACCAGCGACCACCTGATTATGAGTCAGGTGCTCTAACCAACTGAGCTATGGGCCCTGCCTTTCGGCGGGGCAAAGATAATACATTTGCCTGCTTGCAGAAACCCTAATCAAACCTTTTCGTAGTGGTGCCTTTATTCTATTCTAAATCAACAGCAACGCTTAAATTGCCGCACCTTTTATGAAAAACATGAAAAAAATTATTCTCCTCTACAGTCTATCCCTTATTCTGATTCCGGCTCTGGCCGAAAGCCCGACCTGGAATAAAAAAGGCCCTGAGAAAAAGAAAATTACCCTCGACGACATCTGGAAATTGTACAAATTCTTCCCTTCTTATCCCGAGGCCTTTAACTGGATGAAAGATGACCAGTTTTATTCTGTGCTCGAAGAAAATGAAATTGCGCAATACAGCATTAAAGACGGCGCGAAAGTCGCAACCCTGTTGGAAAAAGGCATGCTCAAAGACCCAGAGACCAGCAAAGACCTGGAAATAGTTGCTTATGAATTTACCCCCGACGAGAAAAAAATATTGGTAAAGACAGATGTGAAACCAATTTATCGCCACTCTACAAAAGATGTGTGTTACGTCTTTGACCGAGCCTCAAAGAAATTGAGCAAAGTCAATCAGGGCAAAGAAATCATGTTTCCCGGTATATCGCCTGATG
>JAYSVQ010000566.1:0-3022 GCA_043718485.1 Bacteroidota bacterium | reverse complement strand
CCAGTTTTGGACTTCTTTTTCTTGGGGCGTTGGCAATTGGTCTGTGGTTCCAAAGTAAACATGGTCAAATTCGTGCTCAACTAAATCATTTTCAACCTGGGCTTTGTAAATGAAACTGAATGCAAAGGTGGTTTCACATGTCATTCCCATTTCCTCAAATAGCCTTCTGGAAAGCGCATCATTTAGGTTTTCTTCAGCCCGAGGGTGGCTGCAACACGTATTGGTCCATAATCCGGCTGAATGGTATTTTGCAGCCGACCGTTGTTGGAGCAACAGTTCCCCTTTTTGATTGAAGATAAATATGGAAAATGCTCTATGTAGCAATCCCAGTTGGTGGGCCCGCAATTTTTCAACTTTTCCGACGGCACGGTCATTTTCATCTACTAAAACAACGTAATCTTCGCTATTCATTTTGTTTCTTTAAAATAGGTTGAGTTGGAATTTTAAGTTTGATTTTAGCATGAGTAAGATTTTCTGATAATTGGGGATTCGAATACGTTTTTTGAGTACAAGGTGAGGTGGCAGATTTTTTATCTTTTTAAAAAGTCGGTAATAGTAATAGTAAGCTAAATGAACCCCATTGCTTGAACTGGCGGGTAGTTGTCGAATTCCAATTAATGCTTGATTGAAATCTTCTTCTATTTCTTTTTCAATCTGTTCTTTTTCTATTTTACTGAATTCATTCAAGTTTACGTTTGGGAAATACATTCTGCCTAATTCTTCGCTATCTGCTTTGGCATCCCGAAGAAAGTTGACCTTCTGAAAAGCTGCGCCTAGCTTCATGGCAAATGGTTTTAGTTTTTCGAACATCTGCTTGTCACCTTCAGTAAAGACGCATAAACACATAAGACCCACAACTTCAGCTGAGCCTAAAATGTACTTTTTGTACTTATCCTGAGTAAAAACCTGTGCTTCTAAGTCCATTTCCATACTGTCAAGGAATGTCTCAATTAATGAAATGTCGATATTATATTGATGTACGGCAGCCTGAAATGAGTTAAGAATTGGATTTAGGGAAATTTTGTTTTCGATAGCCTCATAAGTGGATTCCCTGAAATTTGCGAAAAGCCGTTTTTTGTCGTATTCGTGAAAGCTGTCTACAATTTCATCAGCGAATCTTACAAATCCGTAGATTGAATAAATGGAGTTTCGAAGGCGTTTATTCAGGAATAATATTCCCAAGCTAAAGCTTGTGCTATATTTTTTAGTCGTGATTTTACTACACTCTGTAGAAACCTGATCAAAAAGTGATTTCATGTTGGGTTGAATTAAAAGTTATTTAACATAAGGCCAGCAGCAATTTTTCCGGATATAATCGAAGGCGGTACACCCGGACCGGGTACGGTGAGTTGCCCGGTGTAAAAAAGATTTTTTATTTTCTTGTTTTTTATCTTTGGTTTTAGAATTGCAGTTTGCATCAAGGTATTGGCTAAACCGTAGGCATTTCCTTTGTAAGCGTTGTAATCAGAAATAAATTCATTAATGCAGTAGCTTTTTTTGTAAACAATATTTTCCATAATCCTTTCCCCGGTTTTTTCTTCCAAGCGGCTTAACATGACGTGGAAGAACTTTTCTCTGAGCGCATCATTGTCTTCCAATCCTGAAGCAATGGGCATAAGAAGAAAGAGGTTTTCGTTTCCTGTTGGCGCTACCGTTTCATCTGTTTTTGATGGACAACAAACATAAAACAAAGGTTTAGTAGGCCATTGAGGCTTTGCATAAATTTCAATTGAGTGTTGCGAAAGGTTTTCGTCAAAAAACAAGGTATGGTGTTTTAGACCCGCTATCTTTTTATTTACTCCTAGATAGTAGATTAAACACGAGGGGGCAAAGGTTTTTTTCGCCCAATATTTTTCAGGATAATTTTTTTCCTTACTGTCTAATAGTTGATTTTCAACATGATTGTAATCTGCAGAAGCAATTACACCATCAAAGGCATGGGTTTCTCCCTTTATTTGTAAACCTGTTGCATGTCCTTTATTCGTTATTATTTTTTCAACAGGAGAGTTTAAGTGGAATTTTACTCCATTTTCGGTTGCAATATGAACAAAAGCATCTACCACTTTCCCGAAACCGCCCTGCGGATACCATGTGCCAAGTTTCAAACCCGCATAATTCATTAGGCTATACAGTGCCGGGGTTTGTTCTGGCATTGCCCCTAAAAACAAAATGGGAAATTCCATCAATGCCAGTAGCTTGGGATGAGTAAAATATTTGCGGATATGCTTGCTAAAGGATGTAAATACCTGAAGTTTGAAAAGGCCTTTTATCAAATTTATATCCGCAAATTCAGTAATAGACAGACCGGGTTTGTGCACGAGATTTTCGATTCCTACTTTATATTTATAAGAGGCCCCGTCCATAAATTTTTCGAGTCTTTTTGCGCTTCCCTTTTCGATGGATTCAAAAAGTGAGCAGAGGGCTTCAAAGTTTTGAGGTACATTTATAAATTCCCCTTTTCCGTATTCTACCTGGAAGGCAGGGTTTAACATTTCGAGGGTGTAGAAGTCAGAAGTTGTATGATTAAAATCAGAAAAGAATTTTTCAAAAACATCTGGCATCCAATACCAGCTGGGGCCCATGTCAAACACAAAACCTTCAGGGGTTTTGAACTGCCGGGCCCTTCCGCCCACTAAATCGTTTTTTTCAAAAACGTGTACTTCATGCCCAGCTTTTGCGAGGTAACACGCCGCACTCAAACCGGAAAAACCGGACCCTATTACAGATATTTTAGCCATTTTTCATGTTTAGATTAAAACTTAAATTTCTGATTATCCTTTTTTCAATTTCAGTTGTAAATCTTCCATCGAGTGTAAAATGGAAAGGGTGTCTAGGTTTTCTAATCCCTTAAGTCGATGTGCTTCGCAGGCCATAAAAAGGTTGTTTTTGTTCATCATTTTTCCAATTACCTTGATCCAATTATTTTCATCCTTAACATCGTTTTTCCGTACCAAAAAGAAAAGACTATAGTCAGGTTTTATTTCCTTAATCGCCGTTGAAAGGGTTATTAGTGGCACATCGG
>JAYSVQ010000565.1:0-9079 GCA_043718485.1 Bacteroidota bacterium | reverse complement strand
TTCAACCGTTGGTTTGCAGATACAGAGCTCTCCATTGCCCGCATACTGGTCGTTCCAATCGCACACACCTTTTTGCGTTCATCTTTTGCTTTATTGATTATATCACAAGCCTTTTGGTTGATGATAAAATATTCAGAATCCATGCGATGTTTACTCAGGTCTTCAACCTCCACAGGTTGAAAAGTGCCCAGGCCGGTATGCAAGGTAATGGTTGCCGAATCGACGCCTTTCAATTCCAACCTTTTCAACAATTCGCGGGTGAAATGTAAGCCGGCAGTTGGTGCAGCTACTGCACCAATTTCTTTTGCATAAACCGTTTGATAGGATTCTCTGTCTTTTTCCTCGGCCTCACGTTTGATGTAAGGAGGAATTGGAGTATTACCTAATTTTTCAAAAACCTTGTGAAGGTCCTCAGTATTTCCATCAAATAGAAAACGTATGGTTCTGCCACGTGAGGTTGTATTGTCAACCACTTCAGCAACTAAATCATTGTTTCCAAAAAAGAGTTTATTACCCACTCTAATTTTTCGGGCAGGGTCAACTAAAACATCCCAAAGTTTTGCTTTTGCATTGAGTTCTCTCAATAGAAAAACCTCAATTTTTGCACCTGTTTTTTCTTTTCGACCATAAAGACGGGCAGGAAAAACACGGGTGTCATTTAGCGTAATTACATCGCCTTCATCAAAATATTCAAGAATATCACGAAAATTACGATGCTCAATAGATTTTGTTTTTCTGTTTGCCACCAAGAGCCTGCATGAATCTCTAGGTTCTGCCAAGTGCATGGCGGTGAGATTTTCGGGTATTTGGAGGTCGAATTCGGAAAGTTTCATGGAATGAAGACGGGGCTTTAAAAGAGAGGGCAAAAATAAGCGCACAATCAGCAGAATGCAACTCACAAGCGGGATTCCCTTTTAATATTTAACTGCCTGACAATCAATATTTTGCTTATTAATTGCTGTATTCGCCCCTAAAAATCAAGAAAAGGGCGCCATCCAAATCATAAATCCAGCCGTAAGAGAACTATTTTTGACGGTGCGAAAACTGAATCTCCTTTTTGAATTATTGAGGCAAGCGCTCGTTTCTTTACGAAACCATCAGTTCCGCACCTTGCTTACCATGTTGGGTATTTCATTTGGCATTTTTACCATTTCGGGCATATTGGCGATGGTCGATAGTTTAGAAACTACCCTAACCAAAAACATGTCAAATTTAGGTAATACGGTAATGTTTGTACACAATTGGCCTTGGAAAGACAATTCCAGTGACTGGCATCGCTATTTTAATCGACCCAAAGTTTCTTACCATGATTATGAGGTTTTGCAAAATGGATTGGGAAATCGGGTGGAGGGACTTTCATTTCACATTTCTGTAAGGAATCAAACCTTGAAATATGAAGGGCAGGCGTTAAATGGAATACAATTGCAGGCTGTAACTCAAGACTATGGAAATATATATTCCTTGGATGTGTTAGATGGCCGTTTTTTTTCATCTGTGGAGAGCGAAGCTGGCAGACCGGTTTGCGTGTTAGGGTACGGCGTTGCCTTTACGCTGTTGGGTGCCCCGCCTTATGAGGGTCAAGAAGTGCTTTATAAGGGCAGAAAATTAAAGGTGGTGGGGGTGATAAAAAAACAAGGAAATGCAATGTTTGGGCAATCCATTGATGAGCAGGTTTTTATTCCCTACACATTTGGGGCCCGTTTATTTAATCTCAATAGCCGAAGGCTTGAAAAATTAATTACCGTCAAGGCAAAGAAGTATGAGGATTTGGAACAAATTGAAGGTGAGGTAATTGGCCTTATGCGAAAAGCAAGAGGATTACACCCTCAAACCGAAGATACTTTCTCCATTAACAAGCAAGAAATGCTGATGAACCAAATGGCTGAAGTTTTTAAGTATTTGAATATTGGAGGAATCGTAATCGCTTTTTTTTCGGTGCTGGTTGGTGGTTTTGGAATCGGAAATATTATGTATGCATCCGTAAAAGAAAGAGTTTTTGAAATTGGATTGATGAAAGCAGTTGGTGCGACGCCTTTTTTTATTTTGCTTCAATTTCTTTTCGAGGCCATTGCGATGTGCATTTTGGGCGGTGTATTAGGTTTATCCATTTTGTTTGGTTTGGTTATGGGCGCCAAATATTTGATTGCAGCAGCAGATTTTAATTTTAGTGTGGTGTTGTCAACCACTAACATTCTTATTGGGATGGGGCTTTCGGCCAGCATCGGCATAATCGCAGGATTTTTGCCGGCATTATTTGCTGCGCGATTAGTACCCATAGATGCACTTCGCAGTAAATTATGAGCCTTAAGGGGCATTATTTGACCTATTTTCGTCGATAATAGGAATTTTTACCATTTTTGCGCTGAAATGAAAGTAATCGAGCATTTGCGCTCTGCAAAAAATCCACTCATTAGTGTTGAAATTATTCCGCCAAAAAGAGGCGGCAGCATCAACGACCTGCACAGGGCGATTGAATCCATTCGTAAGTACAATCCACCTTTTATCGACGTAACCAGTCACTCTGCAGAGGTATTAATGGAAGAGATGCCAGATGGCTCTTTTAAGAAGCGAATCAAGCGGAAGAGCCCGGGCACCTTTGGCCTTTGTGCTGCCATTAAATACAAGTATAACATTGAGCCGGTTCCCCATATTCTGTGTGCAGGTTTTACAAGGGAAGAAACAGAAGATGCGCTCATCGAATTAAATTATCTCGGAATCGAAAATCTGCTCGTCATTAGAGGAGATTCAAAATACAGAAAGGAAATCCGGTCTGACCGATCCATAAATCCCTATGCAGGCGATTTGGTCAAGCAAATTGCAGATATGAATTCGGGCAAGTATCTTGATGATTTAATAGATGCAGCCCCGACCGATTTTTGCATCGGCGTTGCGGCCTATCCCGAAAAACATTTCGAATCGCCCAATCAGAAATTCGATATTGAAATTTTAAAGCGCAAAGAAGAAGCCGGTGCGCATTATTCTGTGACGCAAATGTTCTTCGACAATCAGGCCTATTTTAATTACCTCGATTCTGCGCGTGCTGCCGGCATTCAAATGCCGATTGTTCCCGGCTTGAAAATTTTAACCTCAAAAGCGCAGTTAACCTCGATTCCGAGGTCCTTTTTTGTAAATGTACCTGAAGAGCTAACCGATCGCCTCATGCATGCTAAAACCCGCGAGGCTGAAATCGAAGTAGGGGTAGATTGGGCTTTAAAACAAGCTATAGAGATTTACGAAAAAGGAATTCCTTACGTGCATTTCTACATCATGCAAAATACGAGTCCCTTTCTCAAAATGATGGAGAAATTGAAGGTCAAGGTTTAATCTTGGATTTCACAGGCGATTAGGTTGGGGTGCTGAAATTTTAACCACAAAACCAAGTCAGGTTTCGTTCCCCGAAATATACAAGTGCGATTATTTTCGCGTATGTCTTTTTCAATTTCTAACCATTTGGATGAAATCGCCGGTGGCTTTGAATATCGGTTCCATTTTTTTCCCAGACCAAATACGGTGAATAGAATTAGAATTGAGATTAGAAGATTTTTGTGAAAATAATTTTTGGCAAGGGTAATAATAAAAATGAAAAGCATAGGGCTTACAGGTGCCAAATACCATGAAAATTTATTTTTTGCTAAGGTTAAAACCACTACCGGAATGATCCAAACAAGAAGAGAAAAATTCAATAAATCCTTGTCTTGAAAGGTAATAGATTGGGTTGGTTTTGATTTTCTACTTCGAATAAACTGAACCAAATAAAAGACTAAACCCAAAGGCAATAAATACCCCACGAATCTGAATTCAAGATCCAGATAAACCAAAAAAAACTCCCATCGTGAGGTAGGTGAATCGGGAAAATCATTGGCTCCGGTTAGACGGCCCCATGTATCAAATAGCCACATGGTTTCAAGCATATTGCCTGATCCATAATTTTCAGAACTTCTTTCCAAACCCCAAATCGTGATGGCAACAGCCCAAAGTAGAAAACCTAAAATGGGGAAAAGGCAAATCAAAAAGGCTTTCTGAATTTCTTTTTTGTGTATTGCAAATAAGCATATGGCGGGTAAAAACAGAAAAATGGCAATTCCCTTTGTTAATACCGCACCAAAAAAGAAATGGCCACCTACCCAAATCCACTTTTTTTCTTTTGTTTCGACCAAATGGAAAAAAAAAGAAAATTCCTCCTGAGGTAAACATTGCGAAAAGAGAATCGAAATCACCCGTTCTTCCAACATGGTGGCCAATTATAGCTTCTAGGGATGCAAAGCAAATGGTTCCTACATATGCGAAAAAGTGTGAATTATATTTTTTTAATGCAGCCCAAACGAAACCTATTGTAATTATGGCAGCTAGGGCAGAGGGAAAACGCAGGGCAAATGTACCCACACCGAAAAGCTTGTACGACAACATAATAAGCCAGGGTAAAAGGGGAGGTTTATTTACCCAAGGGTCTGCTTCTCCTAAATAATGAAAATTAAGGAAATCATTGGTTTGAACCATTTCCAAGGCAATTACGCCATTGTGGGCCTCATCCCATGCAAAAGGAGGGAATGCAGCCAAATGGAAAAATGCAATGAAACTGCAGAATGAGAATAGGAAAATATAACCAACTATGAATTTCACAACGGTTCCAAATAAATTACAAAAAGTACGAAAAAAAAGGGATTTAAAAGTATCTTTTTAATACAGGATTTTTTGTTATCCCACAAAAAAACGATGGTTCCATTTAAAAATATAACAATTTTCTTCCCTATTCTGCAAGCTTAGCATTTAGGTTTTTTCACGGACTTGTAAATGAAAAATGGCCAAGCCACGCTTAAACTGAATTTGCATACTGGAAGCAATCGCACATTCAGGTTAATAAAAATGCAACCCTAAACCCTAAATCAAGTCCCCCAACTCAATCGGAACCACACCGACTTGTTGGCAGACTTGCGCCCCTGCAAGGTTGGCAAGGTGTGCAGCATCCTGAAAATTAAGCTTGCAAGCCAAGGCCAATCCCATCACCGCAGCGACGGTATCTCCTGCGCCGGAAACGTCTTTTACTTCAATGGGTATTCCAGGAACATGAAAAAATTGCCTATGCTCATCAAGGCCAAGCATTCCCTGCTCACCCAAGGTTAAAAGCGTTTGTTTGTGCGGCATTTTGTTGCGCAAATCCAATAGCGCAAGTTTCAGGCCTTCCAAATCTTTGTTGGTCAGGTGCAGGCCCAAAGCTTCATTCAGTTCCTTTAAATTGGGTTTGAAAAGGGTGCAACCGGAATAGGATAAAAAGTTCCTGAATTTTGGGTCAACAATTACCGGAACATCATATTTAATGGCGATTGTGATAAGGGTTTGAATAAAATCCTCATCCAAGGCGCCCTTGTCATAATCTTCGAAAATTATAGCGTCAAAGGTTTTTACCTTTTTTTGAATAACAGAAAGCAATTGGGATTTTGTTTTTTCTAAAATAGAATGTTTGTCTTCTTGGTCAAGCCTCAGCAAATGTTTTTCGTTTGCTATGATTCGGGTTTTTAGGGTGGTAATTCTTCCTTTCTCTTTTAGAATCCAATCCGTATCAAAGCCACTTTTTTTGAGCAGAGACATTAGTTTTTTACCCGTCCCGTCATTTCCCAACATTCCACATAGAATGGCCTTAGCTTTCATGGCCATTAAGTTGTTGCCTACGTTTGCGGCACCTCCGGCACGCAAATCTTCACTTTCAACTTCAACAACCGGAACGGGAGCTTCGGGAGACATACGGTCAGATTTTCCCCATATGTAATGGTCTGCCATTAAGTCGCCCAAAACCAGTATTCTTTTTTTTGCCCCCTTTTTTTGAAGGGTGATTAGATTTTCCCTTACTTTCATTTCAACCGGTAAAAGGCATCTTGCAACCTTAAAACCGCGGTGCGCAATTCTTCTTCCTTATAGGCATAGGAAATACGAACATGAGATTTTGTGCCAAATGCATCTCCGGGAATTACAGCAACAAGCCCCTCCTCTAAAAGGTACATGCACAATTCGCTAATATCAGACATTATTTTGCCTGAAGGACTTTTCTTTCCGAAAAATGAGGAGACATCGGGGTAAAAATAAAAGGCACCATCGGGCATTAAGGTTTTCACGCCCGATATTTCGCTTAATCCTTTGTACATTAATTCCCTGCGCTCGCGAAACTGGTCACGCATGGCATAAGTAGGGTACATTTCGCCTTGGAGCGCTGCTAGGCTGGCCCATTGCGCAATGGTATTCGCACCTGAAGTGTATTGGCCTTGAAATTTTTCGCACAATTCGGCAATCCATTTCGGGGCACAGATATAGCCAATTCTCCAACCCGTCATGGCAAAGCTTTTTGAAACGCCATTCACCGTAATCGTTCTATTCTGTATGGAAGCATATGAACTCGGGCTTATATGTTCGATGCCATAGGTAAGATGCTCATAAATTTCATCTGAAATCAATAACACATGAGGGTGTTTTTCTAACGCTTTCACAAGTGCATCCATTTCGGCGCGTGAAAACATAGAACCCGATGGGTTTGAAGGACTGTTGATGATGAGCAATTTTGTTTTAGACGTAATCGCTTTATCAATAGATGCGGCTTTTACTAAATATTTTTCCTCTATTCCGGCTTCCAATACCACCGGAATTCCCTCTGCCATCAGCACCATTTGGTAATAACTCACCCAATAAGGGGCCAACATGATTACCTCATCTCCGGGATTGACCAAAGACATAATCAAATTCACCAGCGATTGTTTCGCCCCGGTTGAGACGACCACATTTTCGGGTTTACAAGGAATTTGATTTTGATTGAAAAACTTTTCGGAAATGGCCTGCTTTAATTCCGGAATTCCCGCCACAGGTGGGTAATGGGTATGGCCATTTACTATCGCTTGTATAGCGGCCTCTGAAATATGTTTGGGCGTGTCAAAATTGGGCTCGCCAAGTGTAAGTCCTAAAACATCTTTACCTTCTGCCTTCATTTCTCTCACCTTTTTGGTGAGAGCGAGGGTCTGGGATTCAGAGAAACTGTTTAGCCTGTCGGCACCTTTCATATCGATTCGGGTGCCGAAAATGGGAAATATCCCTGAGAATGTAAATTTCAAAGCGCAGAGAAGGCCACACTTTTTCTATTTTCGTGGATGATTTTGCATCCTCAGGCCAAAATTAACCTCGGATTATTGATAAAAGGTCGCTTGCCAAATGGATACCATATCCTCGAAACCCTCTATTTTCCCTTAATTGGACCCGATTTCCCCCAAGATACCCTGAAAGTAGAGCTGAACGCCGACGAGCCATTCCGGTTTAATGTACTTGAGTGGAAAGAAATTTTGCCCCCTGAAGAAAATTTGGTGTGGAAGGCCTGGACCCTCCTCAAAAAAGCGGTTCCCGGCCTCCCGGGTTTTTCCATCGAGCTTAGCAAAGGCCTTCCCTCTGGAGCCGGAATCGGAGGGGGCTCCTCAGATGCCGCATCAGCTTTATTGGCGATGAATGAATTGGCGGGCGCACCACTTTCCCTTTTTGAGTTGGCGCACTTGGGCGCCGAACTTGGAGCAGATGTTCCTTTTTTTGTTTTCAATCGCCCCATGATTGGAACCGGAATTGGAACCGACCTTGAGGCATTCGACATCGAAATTCCATTTAGAATTGAACTCCACTTTTCAGGCATTCATAGCTCAACGCCATTAGCCTACAAAAAATTAAATCTCGACCAATGCAATCCGCATCGCTCACTTAAAGAAATTTTAGCGAAGCCAATTTCAAGTTGGAGAGAATTTTTGGTCAATGATTTGGAAGTTCCTGTTTTTGGCATGCATCCTGAATTAAATGAAATTAAAAATGATTTTTACAAAAGAGGGGCAGTATATGCGGCAATGAGTGGGAGCGGGAGTGCCATATATGGATTGTTTAACATATAAAGTGAAAGAAAAAAGCAGACCTTTCCTTTTCTTTGCCTCCGGCCTGTGCCTTGTTTGTGTTGGCTTATTCGCGCTTTACCTGAACCGTTGGCAACCGGGTCAATTACGCATCTACCGCTTGCTTGCATTTTTGTTTCTCTTATTTTCGGGTTCATTGTGGTGGTTCCTTTCCACAAAAATGGGAGGAGCCAGAAACAAGCTGATTTCTCTTGCTGCGGGATGCTGGATGGTTTTTTGGTCTGGCGAATCGGTATTTCTTTTTTATGAAAAAAGCCATGGCACATTGCCGACATTGGCGCATTTTAATTGGTATAGAGATTATTTTTCTCAGGTAAATAAATTGGGCTTTCGTGATTTGGAAATGGATGAGAAAGACACACCCGAAAGAAAAATCGTTTTTTTTCTGGGGGATAGCTATACCGAAGGTGCAGGCATAAAGAAAGCCGAAGATCGATTTTCTAACATGGCCGCACGAGAATTAGGGGAACATTTTGTTGTCTTTAATCTCGGTAGGGCAGGAACTGACACCCGTTCTCAGATTAAAATGCTGCAAACTTTTCCTGTTCAGGCAGATCAGGTGGTATTGGTTTGGGTGCCCAACGATATTATTTCAAATGCAACAGAGGTTGGAATGCGATATAAAAAAGAGGAGCCTTATTCGCAATTGATTCCCGGAATTCGGTTTTTAGTGTCTCATAGCCACCTCTTAGATGCATTGTATCAGATGAGTCCGCATTCAAGCGAAACGAATTGGAAAGCATGGTCTGATGCAGTTTTGCAAAATGAGGAAGTCTGGAAATCTCATAAAAAAGACCTTGCGCTACTCAAGCAAACCTGTGTTGAAAAGGGAAGCGAATTGCGGGTCTTGGTTTTTCCCTATTTGGATTCAGCCAATTTGTTGGAAAGAAAGCATGCACCCATTTTTACAACCTGTGCTGAACTAAACTTACCTGTATGGGATGCTCAACCCATTGTTGATTCTTTGGTGAAAAGGGGAATTCAAATTATTGTCAATCCACAGGATTTACATCCTTCGCGGGAATTGCATTTTGAAATAGGGAAAAAGGTGTCGGATTGGATTCAAAATAGTAAAGTGAGCGAGCCGATTGACACTCATTTAATCTTTGCTGATTCATTGCAATCAAATAAAATGCCCTAAACCGGGCTTTTTTTCC
>JAYSVQ010000564.1:0-3030 GCA_043718485.1 Bacteroidota bacterium | reverse complement strand
AAGGGTATTCCCACTCATTGTTTTTATATATTTTGTCGGTAGTAACTACAACAACAGCACATTTTTTGTTTAATTTTCGGGCTGAGTTCAATACGTTTCCTGTCCCAATTACATTTACCTCAAATGTTTCTATGGGATGTGCATAGCTGTATAATACAAGGGGCTGTGCAGCGAGGTGAAAAATGAAGTCAGGTTGAAAATCGAGAATTGATTTTTCAAGCAATGGCGCATTCCGAATATCATTTATTTCTGAATAAATAGATAATTCTTTTTCAACCAAAGGGTAAATAGACCGCTTTACGGGTTCAAGGGCATAGCCCTTAATTTCAGCCCCTAATTTTTCGAGCCAAACACTCAACCAGGTGCCCTTAAAACCGGTATGACCCGTGATAAATACTTTCTTATCCTTAAACGATTGATGCAATTCTTGATTTACTCCCATGTCTTCCAAGAAGCTTTGTCCTCTTTCCAAAGGGAATTTAAATATTCGAAATCACGATAAGTGTCCATACATTGCCAAAAACCTTTGTGATGAAAAGCGATAAGTTCGCCTTCTTTAGCTAAAGTTTCTAGTGGATTTCGTTCAAGAATACATGTGGGGTCTGCACTCAAATAGTTGAAAAAAGATTTGTTAAAAACGAAATACCCACCATTGATTAAGCCTCCCGCATGCACTTGGGGTTTTTCACTAAAACTAACTACTTGCTGGCCTTCAATATTTAACTCGCCAAACCGAGATTGAGGCAATACTCCCGATAGCGTTCCAATTTTTCCATGTGACTTGTGAAATTCCAAAAGATCTTTGAGATTAATATCAGCTAATCCATCTCCATAGGTAAGCATAAAAATGTCGCCATCGACATATCTTTCAACCTGTTTAATTCTAGAACCCGTCATAGAATTTGCACCTGTTTCAGCAAAGGTAATTTCCCAATCCATTTCGCTGTGAACTTTGTGTGTTTGAATATTACCGTCTTTTAATTTTAGAGTAAAATCGGTATTTCTAATCTGGTAGTTGTAGAAATAATCTTTAATTACATCCCCTTTATATCCGAGGCAAACAACAAATTTATTGAAGCCAAAATGGCTATAAGTTTTCATAATATGCCAGAGAATGGGTCTTCCCCCAATCTCGACCATGGGTTTAGGTTTATACTCGGTCTCTTCTTTTAATCGAGTCCCTAATCCGCCTGCTAGTAAAACAACTTTCATGGTTGAATATTCGGGAGCAAAAGTAGCTAATTCAGGGGAGACCCAAATTAGATTTTGGAAAAAGAAAAAGACCCTAATTTTCGAGGAGACTCAATAAATATTCTCCATAACCGCTTTTCTTCAATTCATTTCCAAGGGCTTTTAATTGATTAGAGTCAATGAATTTCATGTCCCATGCAACTTCTTCAATACACCCTATTTTCAGGCCTTGTCTTTCTTCGATGATTTTTACAAAATTTCCGGCTTGTAAAAGTGATTCGTGTGTTCCAGTATCGAGCCATGCTGTACCCCGGCCCAATATTGAAACTTTTAATTTACCCTTCTCTAAGTAAATCTTATTTACATCGGTAATTTCTAATTCTCCTCTAACGGAGGGTTTTAACTCCTTTGAGATCTTAATTACTTCATTATCATAGAAATAGATCCCAGGAACTGCATAATTAGATTTAGGAAATTTTGGCTTTTCTTCAATTGAAATCGCCTTACTGTTTTGGTCGAAATCAACTACCCCATAACGTTCAGGGTCAGATACGTGGTAAGCAAAAACCATTCCACCTCCATTATTTTCTACCTCAATTCGGGCATCTTGAAGGGTGTTTGCTAAACGGTCTGCATAAAAAATATTGTCTCCTAATATTAAAGCTGCATTTTCCTTTCCGACGAACTTCTCTCCTATAATAAAGGCCTGGGCTAAGCCATCTGGGTTTGGCTGAACCGCATATTCTAATCTCATTCCGAGTCTTTCCCCGCTACCTAAAAGTTCTTTGAAAAAGGGAAGGTCCTTTGGGGTTGAAATAATTAGAACTTCTTTAATTCCAGCAAGCATTAGGGTCGAAAGCGGATAATAAATCATGGGTTTGTCATAAACCGGCATCATTTGTTTGCTGATGACCATCGTTAAAGGGTAAAGTCTTGTGCCAGAGCCGCCCGCCAGAATAATTCCTTTCATAAAAAAATGAGTTAAAAAGGACTGATAAAATTTTTAAGTGGAGGATTTTGTTTGTCTTTTTCTGAGAGAATGGGATTAGAAACCATCCAGTCAATATTTAATTCAGGATCATTCCATTGAATTCCGCCTTCGGCTTCATTTTTATAAAATCCTGTGCATTTATAAAAGAACAAGCAATAGTCACTGATTACTGAAAAACCGTGTGCAAAACCCGGAGGTATATATATCATTTTTTTATTCGCTCCTGAAAGAAGTGCAGAAAAATGACGGCCATAGGTAGGTGAATTTTTTCTAAGGTCCAGAGCAACATCCAAAACTTCGCCTTCAGGAACGAAAACTAATTTTCCTTGCTGAAAGGGAGGAATTTGAAAATGCAAACCGCGAACAATTCCCTTTGTACTTCGTGAAAAGTTGTCCTGGACAAATTCTAAAGGCAAGCCAACTTTTTCGAATTCTCGCTGGTTAAATGTCTCCATAAAAAAGCCCCTTGAATCTGAAAAAACATCAGGCTCAATAAGAAATAAATCTTCGATGGGGGTTTCAAGCCTTTTGAAGGCCATGAATTCTGTTTTTAAAGTAGTCAATTGTAATTTTCAAACCTTCTGTGCGATCTACTTTTGGAGACCAGCCAAGAATTTCGATAGCCTTTGAAATATCAGGTTGCCTGACTTTGGGATCATCTGCTGGCAATTCATTAAATACAATTTTGCTGTCTGTATTTGTGTGTTTTATAATTTCTCTGGCGAAATCTAAAATAGAAATTTCAGCCGGATTTCCAATGTTAACAGGGTCGATATGATTTGATAAAAGAAGGCGATAAATGCCTTCAATTAAGTCTGAGACATAACAAAAACTCCGGGTTTGTGACC
>JAYSVQ010000563.1:0-9174 GCA_043718485.1 Bacteroidota bacterium | reverse complement strand
ACGCGGTGTATTTTCCAAAATCAGCGTGACCAATCTTATCCTGAACCACGTTGTTAGCAAAAATCCAAGCTGATTTTACAATGAAATTCAGTAAAACTGCCAGGCCGATATTTTTGAAAAAATTTTTGATGGTAAGTGGGAATTTTGCCCAAAGATAAAGAGGTTGAAGTCATTATTTTGGGTCAAAAGCTTCGGACGGAATTTCGAACGCATCAGCCCATCTGAGGCAAAAATGCCTTTTTCATCGCTTATTTTCTATAAATTGCTTCGATTATTATGCGGGCAAGCCTTAAATCATTATTCGTAAGCAATTTTAAAAATTCAGGTCCTTTAGGGAAATGGGTCCTCAATCCGCATTTTTTTTTTTTAAGCATTATCACCGGATTTGCTTTTTTGTCTATTTACCTTTTGAAAAGAAGACTTGACGAAGTATTTCTTATCATTCCCATTGCGCTTTTTGCCACCGCAGTTGCCATAAAAGATGTGCGCCATTTATGGATGGCAGGTGTTTTTTTTCTTCCGCTATCCATTGAACTTTCCAAATTTATTCAAGGTGCAGCCTTGACCTTTCCTACAGATCTTGTCGCATTGGTTTTGTTTGGATTTTTTTTCGTAAAGATTTTTACCCAAAAGACGTATCATTTTCCCCAGTTTAAACATCCCTTGTTTTATTTAATATTTGCTTCTTTAGCTTGGATGCTCATTACTTCGATTCAATCTGAAATCCCTTTGGTTTCATTTAAATGGTGGGCAGCGAGTCTGTGGCTTGTGGGTGGTTTTTGGTTGGTTACAAGCATCCTGTTTTATCGCCTTCGGCTGATGTACACCTTTGTCATTTTAATTGGCGTTTCTTTTGCCCTAGTCGTTTTGTTTATTTTCGTGAAGTATGGCGTTCAAGGCAGAAATATATTTGGCCTTCGAATCAATCCTACTCCCTTATTTAAAGACCATACCATTTTTGGAACCTTTCCAACCCTCTTTATTCCTTTTTTTACTTTGTTTACTTTTTCAAAACAATTCCCAAAAAATTTCAGAATTTTTGCGGCGACACTTTTGTTTTTTCTCATTTTAGGATTGTTTTTTTCTTATTCACGCGGGGCATGGGCGAGCAGCTTTGTTAGCTTAATTCTGCTCGGAATGTTTCTCATGCGCGAGCAATTGAAGAAAAAGGCAATCCTGATTATCGGGATTTGTATTATTTTTTTAATAATCGTTGTGCCCGGAATGCTCAATACCAATTCTCGAAACAAGGCGGTTTCAAGAAAAGATTTGAGCCAACATATTTTATCCATTACCAATTTCAGAACAGACGCATCTAACAGTGAGCGCCTAAATAGATGGGCAAGTAGTGCAGAAATGTTCAGCGAAAGGCCCTTGTTGGGCTTCGGCCCGGGGACGTATGCTTTTGTTTATGCGCCATTTCAAAAAGCAAAATTCAGAACGCTTGAGTCAACCAATCGCGGAGACATTGGCACAGCGCATAACGAATTTTTGCTTGCTTTTTGTGAACAAGGAATCTTGGGAGGCGTACTCTCTTTTGCGCTTTTTTTGCTCCCCATTTTCATGGGTTTGAGAGGCTATATTCGCGCTCAAAAGTTCCAAATTGGTATTTTGTATTTAGGCGCCAGTTTTGGTTTAATTGCCTATTTTTTGCATGCCTGGGTCAATAATTTTCTAGATCAAGACAAAATCGGCGTTCCATTTTATGTTTACCTGGCTATGATTACAGCCTTGGATGTATATTTTTTTAGCCCCCGACCCGTTAAGGAATCAGGCCCAAAAAAGGAAAATTCGATTGAAAGACCGATTCGGTTTACCTGAAATAACCAATTAACCTCCAGTTTTTTGTAAATTTGAAATCCCAATACGAATTGGGTTTAATTTACGTTGTTGAGCATCAATATTAGAATGCGTTTTTTTCTCTTTTTTTCAATTATTTTTTTAGTTTTTCATTTAGGGCTTGGGGCACAAACTCAGCCTGAACTTGCCTTGGCAGATAAGTACTTTGAAGAGGGTGAGTATGCTCAATCACTTGAGCTTTACGAGAAATTGTATAAACAAGACCCTTCAAATCGGCATATTTTATTCAGAATCGTTTCTTGCTACGATAAGGCGAGAGAGTATCAACTTGCCATAAAATTTTTAGACAAAGCCATAAAAAAAGAAACAGAAGGTTTTGACCTAAAAATCTTTAAAGCCATACAATTGGAAAAGGCAGGTGAGGCCAAAGAAAGTGAAAAAGTGTTGCAAACGCTTATTCAACAGGATCTGAAAACCATTGGTGATTTTACACTCGCATCTACCCTATTTGTCTCGCTCAATAATTTTCCAAGGGCTGTTCAAGCTTGGTTACAAGGACGAAAGTTACATAAAGATGAAAACCTGTTCGCAGAGGAGTTGGCAGATGTTTATTTTAAAATGGGAAGGTTTGCAGATGCCACAATTGAGTACTTGAAATTGTATCAATTCGACCCTTCTGTATTGACAGAAGTAAAGGAAAAAATTCTTAATATGGTTAGTCCTTCTGCCTCACCAGAAATTGAAAAGGTATTACTTGAATCGGTACAGAAAAATCAAAAAGAGGCAGGCATCAGAAGTTTGGTGTATGAGTTTTATGTGCTCACCGAGAATTTTATGGAAGCCTTTGTTCAAGTTAAATCGATTGACAAGGTTTTCGCTGAAAATGGAGAACGTGTGTATCAATTCGCATTGACTATGCGATCAAACCACAATTATTCTTTATCAAACAAAGCCCTAGACTACCTGATTTCCAATCATCAGGATTCTCCCTTTTTTCTTGCCGCATATAAAGAAAAAACAGTGAATGGGGAATTGGAAGCCTTCGAAAAGGTGCCCCTCGATTCACTGGGAATTCGCAATGCGGTTAAGGCGTATGCCGATTTACTCAATATTTTTGGACGAAATACTTCTTTTTCAGAAGCGATGTACCGAAAAGCCCGACTCCAGGCTTTTTACCTTTTTGATTTAGCCGGGGCGATGGAAGAATTGCAATCCCTTATTTCAATGCCGGTGAGACCAAAAGAAAAAGCGGAGGCCAATTTGTTGATTGGAGATATCTACTTAATGCAGAAGGAATTTAATAAGGCGAAACTCAAGTATGCTGAAGTCGATCTGCAATTTAAAGATGAGCAAATGGGCGCACTTGCAAAGCTAAAAGACGGGCAATTGTCTTATTACAAAGGAAATTTTGAAGAAGCGCAAGCCAGGTTAAAGTCAATAAAAGACAACACTTCCAATGACATTTCAAATGATGCCATTCGGTTAAACTTATTGATTCAGGATAACATCGGAATGGATTCTGTAACCACGGCGCTTCAAATTTTTGCCCAAGCGCAATTGTTGGTTTTTCAAAGAGAATATGAGCCTGCTTTAGTTTTGTTAGATTCTCTTGCCTACAATTTCCCGAATCATCCCTTGCAAGATGAAATTTTGTGGGAAAGAGCAAACATTTTCTTGCAGAAAGGGAAATACGACGATGCCATATTGTTACTTCAAAAAATCATTGAAAAATTTGGGGAAGATATTTTCGGCGATGATGCTTTATATACCTTAGGCAGAATTTACGATTATAATTTTCTTGACCCCATCAAAGCAATGGAGCACTACATGCAATTGCTAAGAGATTATCCGGGAAGTTTGTTTGCAGTTTCAGTTAGAAAAAGAATCAGAGAGCTTAGAAAAGAAAAGCTTTAACATTTTTGCAACATTTCCATTATGGGTGCGTTTAATAAACGTTCTTCAGCGGCGCTCCTGTCGCAAAATTTTAGTATTTGGTTGATTGGTTGAGACGAACCCGGGATTTTTCCCGGGTTCGTTCTTTTTGACCGTTCTTTTGGCCAATTTTCGGAATCAGAGTTTCTAGAAATTCACTTTGGCTACCCTTGGGGTTCTATTTCCTTTTGGGCCTCCTTTTTCTCGGAATGGGAATTAAACCCATACCAGGGCAAGATACCTATGCTGCACTTTCCCTCGCTTTTCATTTTAGCCAAGGACATTTCTCTGCATTGCTTAATGGTTTATGGTCGCCCTTGTTTATGCTGGAGCTCATCCCCTTTAGCCGAATACTTGAGGCTGATTATGCAATTGGAGTTCTTAATTTTTTGAATGGATTTTTAGCCTTTTGGGCCTGGCTTAGAATCGTAAAACCCCTGAATTTTAATTTTTTTGAAAGAGTAAGTCTTTTCTTTTCTGGCGGGGTATCGATTTTAGTTTTTTCCCTAACCACAGCAACTGCAGACGTGCTCTGCCTTTGGCTCGTGCTGGAATTTTTGAAATCTCAAAGTGCTGAAGATGCATCCCCCTGGACCTTTGGCTTATGGGCCGTCTTGCTTTTTTTTGCGAAAGCCTATCTTTTATTCTTTGTCTTTTTAATTGGGATTTTTCAATTCATTTCTCGCCCAGCAGAAAAATTTAAATTTTTCACCAAAGCAATTATAATCCCCTTCTCCGTTTTACTTTTTTGGGGATTTTTATTGCAAGCTAAATATGGCTATTTCACAATTAGTTACACAGCTTCCTATAATCATGCACTATCAAAATTGCCTGAGGCGCATGGTTGGTGGATGGACAATGGTCTTTTATCGCTGCCGAGTTCGTATTCTTTTTTTGCATGGGAAGATATTTTGTTGAGCAAAAAGTGGCAGGATTGGAGCCCCTTTTCCTCTTCCGAAAATTTTCTTTTTCAAGCTGCGATTCTAAAGAATAATCTCATTCGATTTCTTTTCTTAGGCGGAATATGGTTTTCTCCATTGTTGATTGTTTCCCTATTTGTTTTTTTTTACAAGGACAAAAGGGCACTTTTTAAATCATCGAGGTATTTTTTTTGGGCAGCCTTTCTTTTTCCGCTTGGGTATTTATTTTTCTTTTTTGAAGACAGACATATTTACCCGGGCTGGCTATTGTTGTTTACAGGAACAATGATTTCTTTGTCTAAATTTCAGGAAACCTGGAACCCCAGGTTGACCCGACTTTCTTTCTTTGTATGCAGTTTTAGTTTTCTAGCTTTTCCAATTTATTCCCTGCGCTCACATGAAAAACAACGTACTGCCTTACCGAAGCAATCTTTTTCATGTTTAAAATGGAATGAAGGCTTGCGCTTTGCCTCTTGGCGCTACGATGCTTTTTCAATTGCATGGGAAAAGAAGGCCCACTATTTTGGCGGGCTATATGGGGAAAAAAATGTAGAGGAATCCATTAAGAAATTTTCAGTGGAGAAAATCTTGATTAAAAAATCTCAAATTCCTGAATTCAATCCTCCCCAACATTTTTTTCAAACTCAGACTTGTGGAGAATGGATTATTTTTGAGAAAAAAGCAAACTAAGGGTTTGCCTGCATGTAGGCACTTAATTGGCTAATGCTCTCACGCTCATACATGCTGTCAAAAATTAGATAAAAATTTTCTCTATCCGAAGTATGGTGCCATGCATTTTTTGCGACCTCGATTTTTTCTTTTTCATATGGAAAAGTATCCAAAACCCTGCGTACCTGCATTGAATTCATACAATTCTGGTTAATAAAGGTAATGGCAAGGGTTTTTCGGTTTTCTTCACTACCTGCATTTTGCAATGAAACCAAGGTAGTTTCGAAAGCGCTGCCTTCCATAAACCCACTACATGGATTGGTCCAAGTCTTATTTACATTTCCGGAACCATAATCATACCCAGCGTTATTTTGATAGCTGACCGATTGGCCATTGGGGTTGTCGGTTCCTGCTGGGGTGAATGCATCGACTGAAGTGGTTTGCATTTTTATTCCTGAAATCTGGCGAACTTCAAAATCCCCATTTGCAGCCCAAACATTAAAATTTTGAAAAGAAAGGTCTTTTAATTTCATGTTTTCAAAGTCCAGCGAAAAGGGATCGATTCTTTTTCGAATGATGAAAGTATACTCCCAGCCGGCTTTTACTACAAACGTTTTTCGGATGGGATACTTATTTCCCTCTACTTGAATTTCAAAAGAATGTGACCCACCACTAATCGGGTCTAGCCTGCGGTAATAAGACGCCAATTCTTGTTTATTCCCTTTGTCAAAAGTCAAGGAAAACAATTCGCCTTTTTCAGAATAAAATATGAGCCGGCTATTTTGGCTAATGGCCAAATGAAAAAGGCAAAGAAGAAAAGGGATAAAGACAATTTTTTTCATGGTGTTCGAATCGCAATTTTAATGCCTGAGTTTCTGCCTCAAAAAAAAGAAACCGGAATTTCCGGTTTCTTTTCTAAAAAATGAAAAAAGGTGAACAGTGAAACTAAATCAACCGTTATAAAAATATCCTTTTTTTTCGAGCTATCAAAATAATGAGGAAATTATCGCATGCGGCCATTTTTCAATTCATACTCCATTAAATCATCCTCAGTATCAATATCATTTAAAATGGGCATTAGCGAAATGGATAAATTCAATTTTCGTGCGATTTCAAATGTTTCTCGAAAAACTGAAGTAGTGCTCCATTCAATAGTTGAAAATAAAGAAGGCTGCTTTTTATTCATTCCTAACAGGTAATACCCTCCGTCGCGCGCCGGGCCTATGACAAGGTCATTTGTTTTGAGTAATTCAAAAGCAGATTCCAGATGAGAAATGGTTAATTCCGGGCAATCCGACCCAATAATGAGAATGCGCTTATATCCTTCTTTAAATCCGAAGTCAAAAGCATTTTTCATTTTTTCGCCTAAATCTTCACCCCTTTGTTCTCTGGCCCCAAACAGAATTGACGGCACGTTTGAATCTGGCAATTCCGGACAAAAAACAAAAAAATCGGAATTCGTTTTTTTACACTTCATCAAAGTGTTTTGGAGCATAAGCGAATGGACTTCAAGGGCTTTTTCTGGGCCAACACCTTCTGCTAATCGCGTTTTTACTTTCCCTAATTCAGGAACACGTGTAAAAAGTAAAATCAGACAATCTTCACTCAAGGGTTAATTCTCCTTTCTTTATCCATTTTGACCACTCTTTATTGTATCCATGAATGCGAGAAGTAATTTTATTTTCATTGTCTAACAAAGGGTAGCCTAAATTATTCCATAAAAAAATTCCGCCATAAAGATTATATACTTTTTTTAAACCTGTACTTACCGCTATTTCGGCTGTTTTTTCGCTACGATACCCAACCGAGCAATAAAAAATGACAAGCTTTTCCTGATCCGGTTCGGTCAATTTGCTCCAATTCATTTCTAAACCATAAGGAACCCAATGCGCACCTGAAATATGGCTGACTAAATATTCTTTTTCCGTTCGATTGTCAATCAAAATTATTTCAGTTCCAGATAAAATAATAGAATCAAGTTGATGAGGATGAAGGGTAGGAATGGAAAATTGCAGTAAGTTTTGAAGTTCTTGGTCAAAACTTTTGTTTTGGCAACCCGCAGAGGAAAAACAAATCGTTATCCAAACGGCAGAAAGAAAAACCAGCTTTCTCTTTTTCATAAGTTTAAACAAACTCCTCAATAAGGCGCTTTGCCAATTTGGGCAAACCTGTGGATGCGGGCTCAAGTAAATATTCGACTTTGGAATGAATTTTTAAATCAGGTTTCTTGGGGTCAACCAAAAATAGGGGGCAGTTGGTGCTGCAATATTCGATTAAAGAGTTTGCAGGGTAAACCGCTAAAGATGTGCCTATTACCAACATAATATCTGCCTTTTCGGCTATTTTTACCGCTTCTGGAAAAAACTCAACGGCCTCTCCAAACCAAACAATATGAGGCCTGAGTTGATGGCCGTCCTCGCAAAGGTCGCCTAGACTAATTTCCAAATCCTTCATTTCATAAATTAAGTTGGGATTTCCTTCGCTTCTTGATTTAAATAATTCCCCATGTAAGTGCAAAATATCTA
Organism: Bacteroidota bacterium; assembly: GCA_043718485.1. Lineage (GTDB taxonomy): Bacteria > Bacteroidota > Bacteroidia > J057 > JADKCL01 > JAYSVQ01. The sequence continues at coordinate 1,328 of JAYSVQ010000563.1, read as the reverse complement.
CAGAACCTGCCTTTTCATGCAGATTATCAACGTTTTGCGTTATTATTTTTACATGAAAATGGGCCTCCAACTGTTTTAAGGCAAGGTGTCCTAAATTAGGTTCACAATTATAGGCTTGTTTTCGCCTTTGATTGTAGAAATTCAGAACCAATTCCTTGTTTTTGGCCCAACCCAAGGGAGAGGCAACTTCCATAATATCGTGACCTTCCCATAAACCACCCGCATCCCTAAAAGTCGCAATTCCGCTTTCAGCACTAATGCCTGCTCCGGTTAAAACAACCAAGTTCTTTTTAATTCCCACTTTCAAAAATCGTAAATTTCCTTGATTTCATCTTGAATTAGGCATTAAAAAGGTGTATTGATGAATTGGAAATCATTTTTTAGGGTTAAAACAGCATTTTTTATCGAAAACCTACTTAATCAAAGAAGCTGACCATTTAAGCAGGTTGTGAACCGGAATCATATGTATTTTACCAATTAGACCCCAAACCAAGCACATTAGGCATCCAAAATGACGGCTGAGCAAAAGTAAGTGAATGGGCACATCATAAAGGCTATTTTTGGTACCTTAGAATGCCGCTTTGGCTACCATCGATCAGGAATTTGAAGTTATGAACAGGAATTACAGGCTTTTGTACTTAATGCTATTGTGTGTTGGACTCGGATTTTTAACCGAGGTTCAGGCCTCCCATAACATGGGGGTGGATATTTCTTATCAATGTATAAACCAATGTACAATACGTGTTCATTGGCGAGGATACAGAGATTGTACAGGAATTCCACTCGGCACGCCCAATATTACTTTTACCGGTCAGGGTGCGGGTTGTAATCAGCCGATTGCACTTGGCGCTTGGTCAACGGTAGTAAGAACCGAAGTAACCCCCATTTGTGCGGGTATGGCAACGCGCTGTACAACGCCTGGTTCCACAATTAATGGAGTACAAGAATATTACAATTGGCGCGATTACAATATTTGTAGTTTGACTTGTAGTACCTATGTCATGAGTTGGTCAGACTGTTGTCGAAATGGCACGATTACTTCTGGCGCATCAAACAATGCCATATATGTAGGCTCTACGATTTTGAATCCTTTTGTAACCCCATGTAATAGCACGCCTCAATTTACGGTTCCTCCTGTTCCGTATATTTGCAATGGACAGACGTTCACCTTTAATCAGGGCGCAATCGACCCTGACGGGGATTCATTATCCTATTCTCTTGGCCCTTGTTATAGGTCAAATGGGCAATTAATTGGGTACAATGCCGGTTTTTCTCCAAATGCACCTTTGGGCCCAGCTTGGATAGTAACCATAAATCCGGTTTCGGGT
>JAYSVQ010000562.1:0-3052 GCA_043718485.1 Bacteroidota bacterium | reverse complement strand
AAACAGCATTTTCATTGAAAAACGTAATGACTATTTTTCTTGTCATTTCAACGCTTTTTCTAATCATTGGTCCGATTTTAATTTTACAGGAAGATACTCATATCCAAATTCACGATACTTTGGATGGGCCGGTTCCCTATCTAACTGTTCTGGCCAATAGTGATAAAATGTGGTCACTTTCAAACGATGCCGTATTGAACCAACCCTTGAACGGTTTAATTCCAAGAAATATTTTTCCCTCTCCTTTACATTCAAATAGTCTTTTTTACCAGATTTTCACACCCTTTTGGGCCTTTTCTTTAAACTTTGTTCTATTACATTTATTAGGGTTTATTGGAATGTACTTTTTGCTAAAACGCTTTCCATTCTCCAATCTAAACAATTCCATTTTCCCTTTAGGCGTAGCATTGTGTTTTGCCCTTTTACCTACCTATTCAGGGTATAGCGGTTACCTAATGGCTGCCCCTTTATTTTTATTTACTTTCCTGTCCTTTGCACAAGGTCGTAAGGAATGGATTCTGTATTTTTTGGCTTTTATTCTTCCCTTTTTTTCAGGTTTAATTTTATTTAATTTTTTCTTTATTCCCATCATTTGCGTTGCTTTTTTAGGTATATGCATTTATAATAAAAAAATATACTGGCATTTTGCCGGAGGAATTTTGCTCACGGTTTTAGGCACTCTTTTGACAGAAGGCAATCTTATTTACTATCAATTATTTGGTTCACAGTTCATTTCGAATAGGGAGGCCTTTCATGCAGACTATGAATTCATTCTATGTGCCTTTCAAGCAATGGTTTGTTTTAGATTTGGTCAATATGAAGCACTTGGATACCAAGAATTTATTATTTTCCCTATCTTACTCTTATTTGTACTTGCTTTATTTAATAAAAATGCCCCTAATATTTGGAAAGCAAGTATCATTTTCATTCGTCTCGGAAGCTTGGCTTTTGGTTTTTTTGCCTGGCAAGGTTTAGATGGAATAAAAAAAGCAGTTCCCTTTTTTACCAAATTTCAATTTTCAAGAATAGGATTTTTATTGCCTACATTTTGGTATATAGCCTTTGGTTATAGCCTAGCTTTTCTCTTAAAGAAAAGCAATAGATTTTTTACTTTTTTGGGAGGTTTGCTTATATTATTTCAACTCTCTCACATCGTGCGGCATCAACCTGAAATCACATATAATATGAATGCACTTCTTGGTGATAGAAAGATCTTTCCCATTTATAATTATTATTTCTCTTATGACCTGAACTGGAGAGAGGTCTTTGCTAAAGATATTTTCGATGAAATTGAAGACTACATTGGAAAACCTAAAAACAAATATAGGGTAGGTTCGGTGGGTGTTTTTCCTGGAATTTCAGAGGTTCATGGCTATTATGTAATCGATGGATACCAGAATTTCTATCCAATGGATTATAAAATCAAATTTAGAAAAGCGATAAAAACTCAGTTAGAAATGAATAAAAGAGCCAAGGAGGGCTTTGATAATTGGGGTGGAAAGGTGTATCTGGTTGTAGGAGAATTGCCCACTCATGATACTCAACCGTTTTTAATTTACAATGGCACGAATGCTTTAAAGAAGTTTGAATTAGACCACCAGGCCCTCAACGAATTAAATTGCAATTTCATCTTCTCGTCTTTGCCCATTGAAAACGCTGAAAAAAGCGGCTTGATTTTCCGGAAATCTTTTCAATCCAAAGAATCTCCTCTCCATATTTTTCTTTATGAAGTTTCATCAATCCAATCAGAATGAATTTTTGACAAGGTAGAAGCGTCGATTGCTTCTGCAAAAAATGTCACCTCTTTATTACAAAAATGAAAAAATACCCCGATTACTTATTCTCATTGGCCATCTGTGGTATCTCATTTTTATTAGTATTAGGGCCAATCCTCATTCTGGGAGAAGATACCTATTTCCAAATCCACGACAACCTCGACGAGACACGTTGGTCTGTACTTTCACAAAGTGGAAAAATTTGGAATTTTTCAAATGAAACTCGTTTAGAGCAAGGATTGAATGGGCTTGTGCCCAGAAATATTTATCCATCGCCATTCCATCTGCTCGGAATCTTATACTCGATTTTCTCGCCTTTTACTGCATTTGCCACGCACTTTGTTTTCATCCACCTGTTAGGTGCATTGGGCCTTTTTTTGTTGAGTCTAAAATTCATTCTTCCCAAAGAAAAATATGGAATTCTCCCTTCCATTTTTTTAGGTAGTTTTTTTGGAATGTTGCCAACCTACACTATTTTTTCAGGCTACTTAGCTACCATCCCCTTTTACTTTTTTCTCCTCCTTTCCTTTCTTGAAGAAAAGAAAAACAAAGGGCTTTATTTCCTCGCATTTTTATTGCCCTTTACTTCCAATTTTGCTTTATCTACTTTTTTTGTAATTGGCATTTTGGGGATGATAGGGGTTTTCGAGAGCATTAGATTACGCGGAATACACAAGCCTATTTTTCTTGGACTATCCTTAATCATTCTTGGCACTTTATTCGCGGAAGGAAACCTTATTTATTTTCAATTTTTTGCGCGTGACTTTATCTCTCACCGTGATTCCTTTTCCTGGCCGGGGAGTACCCTCTCGAGCGCACTTGAATTTGCGTTTCAAGGTTTTAGGTTTGGAAATTATGAAGCCGTCGCCTTTCAGGAATTTATTTGTATTCCCATAATGGTCCTATTTGTTTTCGCGCTGTTAAAAAAAAATGCAAGCCGCCTTTGGATTGTGACCATGTTACTGCTTTGCGTTTTCGCCATTTTCTATGGATTTTATGGATGGATGGGATTGGATGCGCTTAAAGCACATTCAAATTTTTTAAGGAATTTCAATTTTAGCAGACTCGGTTGGATGAGCCCTACATTTTGGTATGTTGCTTTTGGACTTTCGTTAAAATATCTTTTTGACCATTTTAAAAAACCCGGCAAAATAGCCGCTTATTCTCTGTTGTTTTTTCAATTCAGCCATATTATCAGGCACCAACCCGATATCACAAAAAATCTGGCCGCCATTTTCCCAACTGAGAAGGTTTTGCCCGTAAAACCTTTTTATTTT
>JAYSVQ010000561.1:0-9195 GCA_043718485.1 Bacteroidota bacterium | reverse complement strand
TGGCTTAATACGGCCATCCTCTGCCGGGCCTCTTGAGCTTGATCCATCCAAATCATCTTGAAAACTTACATTGCCTACGGTCACACAATTCTTCGAAATTTTTACTCCACCCGTAACATTTCCCCAAACTGAGCCGGCGCCATAACCACAATCGCTCGCGCCATCGTTGCCTGCAGAAAAAACGTGACTCAAGGTTGGATTTTGGTGAGAACTTATATCCAATGACCGCGCCAAACTTGTATAACCCGCATTACAACCATTTGAATAGGAGGTTGAGGTAATCATTACCCCAAATTGGTTATGGTCGTTAGGAGAATCATTTATCGCATCCCAAACTTGATAGACAAACAAAGTAGCACCAGGAGCCATGCCTTGGTAATGTGGGTTCAAATTTCCAGCACCCGTAATAGTACCCGCAACATGGTCGCCATGGTTTCCATTATTTACCGTAACCCGCGTTTGATCTGCCCTGCCCTGATAATCAATATGCGGACCAATAATACCATCATCGCCCATCGCCACAATCACATCCTCTCCATCGTAATCTCTGCCACCTGAATAATTTTGCATTAACAAATTAGAGCGGTGAGAAGCCTTACCGGAATAATTTTCAGGTTGAGCGACCGGGGCAACCGGTTCGATATATTGAACTAAGGGATGTGAACCCAATACTGTTAAATCATTCTGTGATATTTTTGCGCCTTTACATCCCGGTACTTCGGCATCAAACCATTCTTTAACACCCAAATTTTCCAATTCTTCATTCCAATTAAAATTCCAATCTTTCATTGGACTTAAAACAACTTTTATCCAATCGCCGTCCACAATATGTTGGGGAAGCGGAAAGCCGATTAACCTTGGATGAATTTTCCAGCTGGGTTGAAGTTGAAAAACACCGGCCAATTCAGCTTGAAGGGTTGTTAAAGTAATCTCAGGTTGAATTTCAGCGAGCCAAGTGCGGTCGTCTATATATTGCAATAATGAGATTCCCTTTTCATTCAAGGCTTTAATCTTCTCTGCAGAAGGCAGTTCAGAAAAAGAGACAAAATAAAAACCATGATTGGCATTTACAGAATGGTAAGCTGAAAAATCACCATGCTGTAACTTTTCATTTCCATGCCTGAGCCTGAGCAATTGAAAATTCGAATCTTGAGAAAAAGCAAAGGAAAAAGCAAATGCGAGAAAAAATAAAATTGATTTCATCAAAAGGTATGGTTAATGTTTAGCTGCAATAATTTTTAGTTGCCCTTTTCATTTGCCAGTTTTTTTGCCATATCGGCAAAAACAGAAGTAGGATATTGAGCCGCATACTCCATGAGCGCAGCAGAAGTTCCTATTTCTTTTGCCTCATCATAGGCACGGGTATGAAGCATTTGCTCTGCCTGTGGCAATAAGGCAGAGGATGGATAATTTTTTATAAAAAGGGCAAGGGCACCACTATTTTCGCTTGCCTTTGCCTCATTCATAGCCATTTGGTCACGCTTAGCCATGATTTCAGCAGCTTGAACAGCAGTAGGGTATTTTTTCAAAAAAGAAGAATAGGATTCGATGGTTCCCCCTTTTTCGGCCTCGGCAGATGCAAGAACGTTTCTTGCTTTTTCACAATTGACACGGGCGGTTGAGTTTGGAAATCTTTCAACCCATTGGTTGTAGGCATCTTCGCTTGGATTTTCATCAATGATTGACAAAAATCTTTTTTCTACCATTGTTCTTATCTGTAACAACTCTGCGGGATTCAATCCCATTTTTTCCAATTTACTCCAGGCATTCGCATCAAAATTTTTCAATTCCTCTTCTGCCTTAATTAAATAGGATAAAGACTTTTCAGCATCCCAATTTTTCCAACCTTTATTGAGATACAAGCGACACATCCCAATAAAAGCGCTGGCATCATTGGGTTCTTTTTCGAGCGCCTTTGAAAAAATCGCTTCCGCTTCTTCAAAATTCTTTGCTTCAATCGCTTCAAAACCTTTCGATACGTTTTGACCAATGCCCAATAAAACCATTGGCACTAAGATTGTCAAAAAAATAGCCTTTTTCATTTCCTTTTTCGTGTAGCGAGGTAAAGATAAGAGAATTGAAAGCAATGTTTTAATCAATTGTAAATCAGCTTTTTATCCAATCCCATTTTCCTCGATTTTGGACAAAAAAAAGCCTCAACACAAAAAGGCATTTCTTTACGTGTTGAGGCTTATGTGAGATTACTATTCAGTAATCAGCATTCTACGAACTTGTGTTTTTTCCTTGCCGTTTGTCAATTGATAATAATAAACCCCAGGCTTGAAATTTGAAGATTGGATGTTCATCACATTTAAACCAGATGATGCAAACTGAGAAACATTCATGACTTCCTGCCCTAATTGATTCATCACAGACAAAACAACTTCAGCAGGATGCATAACATTAAATGAAATGCTTGTCAATCCATTTGCAGGGTTAGGCACATTTTGCGCCACAGAAAATGTGTTAGAATTAAGTTCATCTATAACGCTATTGGGGTCAACTACTTCCATAGAATAGGGAACCGGCAACGGTAAATCAAATGTTTGTCCACCAACTATGGGCACCGAAGCCGGAATGGTAACATTTAAACTGCTTGAGATTTGAACGGTGTATGTGCCTAATGCCGAAGAAGTACCTGCAACCAGCATACATCCATTTTGACCTCCATTCCATTTACAGGGGGTTGTACCACAAGTCCAAGTTATGCCAGTTGGTAAACCACTCGCAGCTGTAAATTCCCAATAATTTACGGTTAAAGAATAAGTTCCAACCGGTGTCGCCAATGTAGTATCAGTAGGCACAACCACCGTGATCGTTTCACTATAGGGAAGAGACTGCGTTGCTGGAGGCAGGCCAGCTGTCGGTGCCGGTGAAAAACCTTTTGCGCCCGAGCCTACAAAAACGGCATCAGGCGTGCATTGGCTCCAAACAGAAGGATAGATTAAAACAAAAAGTAAGCTGAGGGTAAATAGTTTTTTCATTTTTAGAAGAATAGGATTGTGGAAAGGACAAAATTAAGAGTTTATCGCATAAAAAGTAAAGGCTGCCTGAATTATCAGACAGCCTATGTTCCCGAATGAAAAGAACGTGGTTTTTTACCTGTTTAAGGGGTGCCTGACCTTGGCTTTTTCCATAGAAACATACTTCTCCCGATTTTCAATCGTTCTTTTGCTTTGGTCTTTTGATGCAATTTTCAATCCTTTGGCCTAAATTGGAGTTTGTTCCCCTCCTGAATGCTGCTTTATTTTTTTAAAAAATCTTCTAAAAAAATTGAACTGAGCGACCAGGAGCTCCTTATTTCCTATAAAAAGGAGAAAGATGTTGCGCAGGTTGGAATTCTGTTTGAGCGCTATGCCTTACAGATTTATGGTATTTGCAGGGGCTATTTTAAGGATGAGGAATCATGCCAAGATGCAGCTATGGAAATGTATGAATACCTGCTTGACCAGCTTTTGCGGTATGACATAGACAATTTTAAACATTGGTTGGCGAGAGCAACGAAAAACTTTTGTCTAATGAGAATTCGGAAAAACAGCTCAGAACAAAAGAAATTTCAAGGTTTTCAAAACGAACAGGAGGGTTTTATGGAAAAAGAAGACTCCTTTCACCTTGAAAATACAAATGAAATTTCAGAAGATGGCCTCTTTCAGGCGCTTGACACTTTAAACGAAAAACAAAAACTATGTATAGAGTTATTTTACTTAAAAAAGATGAGTTATGAAGCGGTTTCCTCGCAAACCGGCTTTTCGATTAAAGAAGTAAAAAGCTTTATTCAAAATGGAAAACGAAATCTTCGCATTCGATTAGAAGAAAAAAATGAGCAATCTTAAGGTCAAAACTACCGCCCTATTTGAAGACTCAGGTTGCCTGAGCCTTGCGGGATATCGTGCCCTGATTGCAAAAAGTCTTGAGGGCAATGAAAAAGAAATTGCAGAAAAGCACCTTTTTTCGTGTGAATTATGTCAGGGTGCAATCGAAGGATTAAAACTTGAGGCAAGCGATATAAAGGTTCTGAAAACAGTTTCAGCAATGAAACAAAAGGCGCAGGGTTCAACAAAAAAAGTCAAAGTATGGCCTTTTATCGCTGCTGCAGCAAGCATTCTTTTTCTTGTCGCTATTGGAAACAAATTTTTAAAAAGCACAGCCGAAGAAACCAATCAGAAATTGTTTGCACAAGAAATGAAGCCTTACCCCTTGCCTTTAGAAGATTCGGTATTCACTGAATATGATATTCCAGAAAATGAAAAAAGTGAATTGAAATTACCTTTAGCTGAAACTACGCTTAAGAGCAGCCAAAAAGACCTAAAAGCAATCGACCAAATCGAAAACAAGAACTATAAAAACTTGGCAACAGAAGATATTGTATTCGAAAAACCGAAGTTAGATGCGGGCATCGAAAATTATTCTTCTTTGGCAGATGAAGAAAGCGCAGATGATTTTTCACCTGCAGTGTCTAAAGCGCCTGAAAAAGAAACTAAACCATTGAGTAAAAAGATAGCCGAAGGCGATTTTGAAAGTGCAAATAAAGACACCGTCGCCCTATCTTATTCAGATAAATTTGCTCAAGACCATATCCAATCCATAAATGCAACCGGGAGTGCAATTAATAACACTCCGAGTTCAGTTCAATATTCGGCACCGATTTCAATGAATGAGGTAGAGATTTCAAGTTCAAAGAAAAATCGCAACATAATGCCTGAAGCCGCTTCAAAATCAAGTGTTTCCAGAGCGGACAATGATTACCAAAAATTGAATTATAAAGAGGCGGATGCATTTTATAAATTAGGAAAATTTGCGGAAGCTTCACAATTGTATGAAGAAATTTTATTGAATCAACCGCTCGATGCAAAGGCAAGATTTTTCGCAGGCGTTTCACGCCTGCAATCGGGAGATGCACATCGGGCCAACCTACACTTTACCCAAATTCTCACCCAGCCAAAACACCAATATTTGTACCCAGCGAAATGGTATCAGGCCTTAAGCCTCATTCGATTGAATCAGAAAAAGGATGCAATTCCCTTTCTAAAAGAACTCGCAGAAACCAAAGGAGAATTCAAAGAAAAGGCTTCGTCTCTACTCAAAGAATTAGAGTAAACTACCAACAAATTTCGAGTAAAACCGGAAAATGGTCTGATAAATCTTTGTGCCGATTATGCCATTGAGCGCGCAATTCAGGAACACATCTTCTTATCAGTCGGCATTTCACACCATTGCTGCGATAAAAAATATAATCTATGATTTTTTGATTGCTTGGCCCCCCGCCATTCATATCATTTCGTTGCCCATCAGCGGTAAATGGAAAATCACCCTCAAGTGGCCCATCTTCGCAGCCAAGGGTCGATAACATAATTGAATACTTTTCATCCCCATCTTTTTTTGTATTCATATCACCGCAAATAATTTGAGGAATGCCTTCTTTTCGGTTGCCTGCGAGCAAAGCCTCCATCTCTTGATACTGTTTTATCTTTATCTCGTCAGGTCCCCCAGCTTCTAAATGCGTTCCCAATATTTGAAAGGGTGATTCATTAAACTTTCCCTCTGCGAGGAGCGCCCCCTTTCTTGCCCAGCAATCCGGGCCTTCACATTGAGAATATTGCACCGTTCCTAATTCAGTGAGCGCAATTCGACTCAACATCCATATTCCGCTATTCGTTTTGTAGCTCGCCGGCTTTTTATTTGCAGGCCCGATTCGGTAAGGGTAATTATTTTTTAAATCGTGCCATAAAATCCTTCGTGCTGCCTTTAAAAAAGCCTCCTGAAAAACGACAATATCGTATTTGGACTCGTTCAACAATTTGGCAATTGCCTTTGCCCTTTTTCGCTTCCCGGAAACACGGGCAAAGCGAGGCAACATGTAAATGTTCCAGGACAAAACTTTCAAGGATTCGCATTCTGTTGAAACCGGAACCGCTTCAACTAAGGTTTGGCTATTACTATTAGATGTTGAGACAATAAGAATAAAGAATAGACAGAGAAGTCGCATTCCAAAATTAAAAGGTGTACTTGTATTGAATCGTGAAACTTCGGGGTGCTTCCAAACTTGCCGGGCGTAAAGAATAAACCGCATTGGCTGCATTTTTTACGATCAACGTAAAAGTTGATTTTTCGGTTGCTTGAAAACCAACTCTTGCATCAAAGAAAAAATTGCCTTTGTTGTGGGCCAACCTAAAATTTTTCACTCCCGGAAAAAGGCTAATAAGGCCATCGATTTTATCCATAAAACTGTAATAATTCAGATTCACCCCGACCATTACTTTTTCCCAACCCAGTTCAATATCTGTTCTAACCTGATGGCGATTTCTATAACGCAACAAAGAATTTTGAATGCTATCTACACTGCTGAGGCTTTCCAATACACGATCCAAATAAACCCTCATTTTTTGTTGAGTAGGATCATTTTGCAAATCACCCGGGTAAACGAAAGTGTATCCGCCAAATGCGCGTAACTGCATAGGTCCTATTTTCCCTTCTCCCATTCCTGAAATTTCCAGGCCCATTATTCGGGCTTGAGTTAAATTTTGCATTTGAAAACCAAGGTTGTTGTCCTTTGCCGTGAGCACAAACTCTGTCATGTTTTCATACTGGGTTAAAAATAAAGCCAAGTCTAAGAAACCTTGCCACTTACCGAATTTTGCGCCTTGCTTTATCCCAAACTCGGCATTCCAGCCTTTTTCTGCTACCAAATCAGGATTGGCAAATACGACTAAGCCTGCAAAAGATGCATCTATATATCGCTCGACTAAACTTGGAAATCGATAACTCTGGCCCCATGAACCGCGCAAAAATGTGGCTTTCCCGGCCTGAAAACTGCTCCCAATTCTTACCGTTGGGTCTGAGTGTTCAAAAGTGTCGATTACTGAATTTATTTCATACCGAACACCCGCAACGACTGTTAATCGTTTAAAAAATTTCTTCTCGGCCTGCGCATAGGCAGCCCCAAATTGAGATAAAAAGTTAGTATAGCCCAAAAGGTTTGTGTAGGCTGAACTAGAATTGCTTACAACTCCAGTGGTAATTCTATATCCCTTTCTAAATTCTTTCATGTACTGATATTCAACATAGAAGTTGCGGCTGTACATATTTTCATCCTCATACAAATAATTACGTACGTAATAATATCTTCCTCTTAAAGAGTGAATGCCCCCCTTTCCTGAAATATATTTCAAATGCGGGTCAACTGCCAATAATAGGTAACGCTCACGTTGCTCCGGTTCGAGTGGTACATAAGAGGAATCTCCATCTCCGGCCCAAAGAAAAAAGCGACCAAATTTTTCCCACATTGTATTGACATTTAAGCCAAAAGAGAGGCCGGGAATTTTTTCAGATTGGTAACGCGTTTTCACGTTGGCTCTTCCGCGCATATTGTCGCCAAACATCAAATAATTTTTACTTTGATGGTAATGGGCACCTGCCACAACATCTAAGTTTTTAAATTTCTGCCGATGGCTAAACATCATCCCGGTTTGATAGGGCTGTTCATTTCTGCCCCACCACCGCAATTCAGGATCAGAGGGATTGTCCCAAACTCCCTGATACACCATAAGCTGCGTTTTAGGCTTATCATAAGCCCAACCTGTCCTCACGTGAATCACCCCATTCATTGCCGATGAACCATACAATGCAGATGAAGCGCCTTTGATTACCTCGACCTGCTCAATATTTTCGAGGGGCACAAAATTCCATCTTATCTCACTCAAATCTGCGGTTAACATCGGCAAATCGTCAACCAACAATTGTACCCTGCTCCCAGCGCCATAGGTAAATCCACTTCCTCCGCGAATATTTGCTTGCCCATCTATTATACTCACACCCGGAACTTTTCTGGAAACGTCTGCCAAATCGGTAGCGTTGTTATTCTGAATTAAATACGGCTTTACAACATCAATAGAAACCGTCTCTTCTGCCAGTTTTTTCTCGTAGCGACTTCCACTGATCACCACAATGTCCAAGTCTGCTACTTCAATTAAGGAAATAGAAACCGAAACCTGTCTCGTTTCCCCTTCCATTATATTGAGGGTCATTTTATGGGGCTCATACCCTTCATATACAAATTTCAGGGTGTGCATCCCCTTACTACATGGGAGGTTGAAATTTCCGTTTTCATCCGTTAAAGCTCCACCTGTGCTATCCAACACAACTTTTACCCCAAGTAACAGCTCTTTACTCTCCTCATCCATTACTTGCCCCACAATTTGACTCTGTTGGGAATAAATCAGATTTAATCCCAAACAAAACATGAAAATCAATATGCAGACTCGTTTACAATACATTACGGCTTTTTTGAATGTGGGCAAATTAAGGCTTTCTCACCTAAGGTAAACCTACCTTTTCCACATCATTTTCAAATAAAACAGGTAGAAAACTAATTTAAGGAGAATGAAAAAAATTTAGGTTTCCCTCCTAAATAAGGTCTTTTCGGCGTTTCTGGAACTCAGACTTTTGGCTGATTCAATTTGGCTTTTCAAAAGGCAATTTTGAGTAAGAAATAAAAACACCCTCAACTTTTATTTCTAAAACAATTTGCTATGAAAACGAAATTCATTTTACAAGCCTTAATCACCATTGTTTCTGCTATACTCATAGCAGGGCCGGCAACAGCCCAATCTTTCATTTATAATGGAAAATACGTTGGAGATGAAGTCGACAACCGACAAATTACCGGAATTGGTTTTAAACCAGATGTGGTGATTATAAAAGCTGACGCCGGACGTGAAGCATTTATTAAAATCTCAGGAATGCCTTTTGATAAATCCAAAAAAATGCATGGCGGTAATATCGAAAACGATAGAATTCAGGATTTAGTTACCGATGGCTTTGAGGTTGGGAGAAACGATGATGTAAATAAATTAGCAACTGCCTACTATTTCACAGCAATAAAAAATCAAAATGGTTGGGTAACCACTGGTTCCTACGTTGGCAATGGCACTTCCCAAAATATTACCGGACTTGGGTTTACCCCTGATTTCGTTTTTACAACCAACCTGAGAGACGATGAATTGAGTTACAAAACGGTTGATATGGCGAGCACGACATCTTGCGATATTGCAAGTACCTGCAACACGACTAGAATTACGGCCTTGAACGCGGGTGGTTTTTCGGTAGGGAACAACGACGATGCAAATAGAAATGGAGAAACGTATTATTATTTCGCAGGCCGCAATTATGCAGGGGCAATCAATGTGGGCATATTTT
>JAYSVQ010000057.1:0-2657 GCA_043718485.1 Bacteroidota bacterium | reverse complement strand
AAGGGCCAAAATTACGATGAGGAAAAAATGTGGCAAATCCATACCGAAGCTAAAGACGGTTCTGCCCTTTTCTTTCTTCCCTATCACAAAATGGTTTTATGCTATATGTTTGGTGAGCATGCCCAAGCGTTGGAATCATCATCGAAGGCATTTGTGAGTATCATGGGCGTTACAAGCATGGTCTATGTTCCGAATTACTATTTCTATGATACCCTCAACCATCTGGCATTATTAAAAACCGCAAACGAAACAGATAAAAAACAATATTGGAAAAAAATCAATGCCAATCTCAAAAAATTGAAGACCTGGGGTAAAGCCGGCCCGCTCAATTACCAGCATAAATATTTAATCGCCGAGGCAGAAAATCAAAATGCACTCAATAATATCCAAAAGGCAAAGGATTTATATCAAGAAGCGATAGTCATTGCACGTGAAAAAAATTATTTAAATGATGAAGCCCTGGCCTGGGAGTTGGCCGGTGAATTCTACCTTAAGCACAATTTCACACAATTAGGCGAAATACATATTCATAAAGCATGGCAAGCCTACGGAGCATGGGGCGCATATGCAAAAGTTCAGCAATTAGAGAAAAAACATCCTTCTATTTCCTGGCGCAGCGGACAGGATAATTTTTACGGACATTCTTCCATAATGAGTACTTCTCCGGGTCAGGGAGTTTCATCATCTTTAGATTTGATTTCTGTGTTGAAGGCTTCACAAGCCATTTCGGGAGAAATCGTATTGGGCAACCTGTTGAAAAATTTGATGCAGATTTTGCTTGAGAATGCGGGCGCGACTTCAGGTAATTTATTGTTGAATGATAAAGGGAGGTTTTTAATACAAGCTGCCGCACAAACCGGAAAAGAAATAACTACCCTGCAATCTGTTGACCCCAATGGCAAAAATTTATTGCCTGAATCTATTTTGAAATTTGTGGAACGCTCGGGTGAAATGGTGGTCTTGAATACGGCAGACCAAGACCCAAGATTTGCAACCGACCCTTATATTGCCAAAACTAAAGTTAAATCTGTTTTATGCCTGCCGATCAATAGTCAGGGTAAAATGGTTGGCTTAATTTATCTTGAAAACCAATTGGCGCCGTATTCCTTCAACCCGCAGCGCACAGAAATTTTACATTTGCTTTCAGGGCAAATTGCCGTTTCCCTAGACAATGCCTTGCTGTATGAAAATTTGGAGCAAAAAGTTAGTGAAAGAACAGTTGAAATTCGAAACCAAAAAGAAATTATTGAGCTTCAAAAGGAGAAAGTGGAGGAAGAAAAATTGAAGTCAGAAGAATTATTGCTCAATATTTTACCCAAAGAAACGGCTGAAGAATTGAAACAATTTGGAAAAGCAAAAGCGCATAGATTTGATGATGTAACCATTCTTTTTGCAGATTTAGTAAACTTCACAGAAATCTCTGAGCATTTGTCACCGGAAGATTTAGTTTCTGAAATCGACCATATTTTTAGTGCCTTTGACCATATTGTCGTTAAACACAATCTCGAAAAAATAAAAACCATAGGCGATGCCTATTTATGTGTGGGCGGAATGCCCACCCACCAACCCGATAGTGCCAATCGGGTAATTGAAGCCGCAATCGAAATGAGGCAGTTCCTAAATGACTATGGAAATGAAAAAGTAAAATCAGGTGCAAAAAGGTTTGATGCCCGGTTTGGAATTCACACCGGCCCACTGGTTGCCGGGGTAGTAGGTATCAAAAAATTCGTTTATGATATTTGGGGAGATACCGTAAACACAGCTTCAAGAATGGAGTCTTCAGGTCAACCCGGTAAAATAAATATTTCGAAGACCACCTACGAGGCGGTGAAAGACCATTTTCAATGTGAATACAGAGGAAAAATCAATGCCAAAAATAAGGGCGAAGTAGAAATGTATTTTATTGAATCTAATATTCCGGTTACGCATTAAGGGAAAATGGAAAACGATTTTTCTGTTCGCTTTACCGTTTAGTCACCTAAGGGTGTGAAAAGCCCATCCTCACAACAACCCAATATCCTCATTCCACACTTCTGGGTATTTTTGAATAAAGGTTTGTAATAGATTTTTGCATTGTGCAGAATTCAACAGCACAACTTCAACGCCGTGACTTCGCATGAAATCTGCCGCACCGGCAAAGGTTTCTGCTTCTCCCACTACCACTTTGGGAATGCCAAATTGTACAACTGCACCTGCACACAAATAACAAGGCATTAGGGTCGAATACAACACCGTTTCCCGATAATTTCCTATTCTGCCAGCATTGTGCAAACAGGTAATCTCTGCATGAAAAACAGGATTCCCGTCTTGAACGCGGCGATTATGGCCCCTTCCCACAATTTCCTCTCCCCGCACCAAAATTGAACCTATGGGTATTCCCCCTTCATTTGCCCCCATTTCAGCTTCTTGAATCGCAAGGGCTAAGAATTTCTGGTCTGTTGTAATTTCCATTTCATCTAAATTAGGGATATGAGGCATTGAAATTCAAGCTTTGGAAATTAAATTTGGCCTTATTCCACTTCAAGAAAAATATGAAGGTATTTCTACTCCATTTTGTTCTGGTTTTATTTCTATTGCCCGCCTACTCGCAAGGGGTAATTCGGTGTTACACAGTGGAGGCAGATGCGGCCATGCGGGCTGCAAATCCAAAAATGGAA
>JAYSVQ010000560.1:0-3058 GCA_043718485.1 Bacteroidota bacterium | reverse complement strand
TCAAATACGCTCTTTCTATCTAGGGTAGCTCCGTTTGCAGTTATAATGATGACCATGATAAGAGGGTCTTTCGCCTTAGCTGCTTTCAGCACTTTCATTCCTCCAGCACCGGTCTTCATGGCCAAATCAGTGATAATCACATCTATATCATTAAAGTTATTAATTATTTGAATGGCTTCATCCTCATTTTTTGCCGTTACAATTTTCACATTCTCCAGATCAGACTCGAGGGCAAATCTGTAAGCCTTTAAAATGATTTCATTATCATCTACAATTAATATAGTTGCCATAAATCGAGAATTTCTATTCCTTTTTTAAAATTGTATTGTCAAGTGAAATTCTAAGGTTTTCACCCTCCTTCAGCATTTCAGATTTGAATTTTTCCAACCTGAGTTTTTCCGCCTCATGATACTCATTCATTCGGCCCCTCAATTCGTTGTTTGCTTTCTCAAATCGAATGATCTCACCTAACGTCTTACCATTTTGATTAGGAATTCCTTTTGCCTCCTTCACCTTCCTTTCATTTTTTTGAATAATCGCATTCATTGTCGTTGTGAAAATTTCCCAATCTCCAGGGGGTTTAGTATTAATTGCTGCTTCGGGTAAAATCGGAACCGATAATGCCGAATCGCTCTTTTCAAGTTTTGTTTTCTTTACCAAATCAAAGGCCTCGCTTGGTTTTTGCTCGCGAGATTCACACGAAAGAGAAAAAACGAAAATCAGAGCTGTAAAACAACTTGCTTTCCATAAATGCATTTTAAGTTTCATTTTTTATTCTGCAATAATTTCATTTTGCAACGGGCTCACCAAACCATTGCTCAAGCGTAAAAATTTGTTGGTAGGACCGAGGTTGAACTGCAATGCTACCCGTATAGGGGTGGTCTAAAAGGATAATGATGAATAAAAACATTCCGATAATTGCGCCAAGGAGTGAGTTCAACCCGAGGTGCATTCGTTTATGTTCAATATCCATTAACAATGAACAAAGGAGTGTGACAATTGCACCAAAAATTATTGGCAACCATATGGGCGACGGAATTTCTGTATCGAGCGAACTGGTTCGAAGACCACGATAAAGCGCTAATTCATTTAAATGACTGAACATGTTCGAAACTAATTGGACTTGAAAGTTGCTCTGAGGATTAAGTCTTTCCATACTGTAAAAAACTGTACTAAAGGATTCGGAAGTTTTTCGACTACCCTCCATTTTTGCCATGTTGGGGAATTCTTCATCTACGACATTGAATACGAAATCAAGGTAAACCGTCATTAGCTTTTTAGATTGTTGCGAATCTGGATAATACTTGATATCACGGTACAAACCCATCGCAGCACTTCCTTCCTTACTCACATTGGCATGCACTTCATTCAATTGTTCCCAAACAACTAAAACGACAAAGCTCAATAGTAATGCGTAAAAACTCGCGATCGATAAAAATAGAAATCCAGTAACTTCATTGTGCGAACGTAATACCTTTACTCGAATATATTTCCGGAAAACCACAGTGGAAAACCCTCCAATTAAGGCACCAAAAGAAACAATCATTACAAAAAGCAATACCGGATTAATCTGGAGCATGTAATAGGTAATCGCCATAATAATTGAGTTGATTGTTCTCGGTTGATTGGATTAATTGTAGAAAAAAAGAAATGGAATAGGCGTTCCTGAGCAAATTTGTTCAGGCAGTCCCATTTCTATTTCCCTGATTTTGCTTTTGTAGCCAAAATAACTATCCCGCCTGCAACGAGTAAAATGCCCACAATCGGTGGCCATTGCACGTAATTATTCTTTTCTTTTTTAACCTGAATGTTACCGATGTCAACAACTTTTTGAGTGGTAACAAACCCGAAACCGGTGTAAACCAACATCACTATACCGATAATAATAATGATGACTCCTGCTGATTTTCTATCCATAGCCTTGATAATTTAATTTTTGTATATTGTTTTTTGTATATTTTTCCGACCCGAAAATACTTTGTTATCAGTGTTTTGGTTTGGATTGTTGATGCGATTCCTTTTGCCTTACTGGGATTTGTTGTTGTGGCTTTGGTTGATGGGTTTGATTAGGCTTGGAGAATTGAGATTGCCTAGGATTTGCCTGCTGGGGAACTTGGGGAGACTTTGGCTGAACTTTTTGGGGAGGTTGGTTAGTACCTGGATTAGAAGCAGGTTTCGCCTGAGTAGTTGGCTTTTGACTTTTCATAACCTTAGATGGCGGGTCTGTACCTTTATCTTGGCCTTTATTTTGAGGTGGAGAGGCAACCCCCTGAACTTTTGGTTGAACTCCCTTTTGAGATTGTACATTTGCATCAGGCTTACCCTGCAAAGGCACATTTTTCACATCATGAACTTTAGCAGGAGAAGGATTTGCACCGGAGCTCTGGTTTTTCCTTACATCAGGCCGATACACTTCCATATGGTCGTTTCTGATATTTTGACCCGGATTTATCCCCTCTCTTACCGGAACCTCAACAATCCTTTTACCTGAATGCTTCTCCACCTCCAGCCGCTCTGGACCGGAATTATAAGCTACATTTCTTCCTTTATCTACCCGAGAATTTATCACCACCGTGGAATGGTTAATGATTGTAATATTTTGATTAGTGCTTACGTAATATTTATTAATATCCCTTTTTCCAAAATCATGATCTCTGACAAACCTCCAATGGCTATGGGGAACAAAATAATCATTATCATAAGCGGCGTTTATGGTCACGCCCGGTCCTATAGGCGCCCAACCGTAATATCCTGCCGATCTTCGCCAAGTTACCCAACCCGGTCCCCATTCATAACCTGGAACCCACATCGGCCCATACATCGGGTCATGATACCAGCGACCGTAGTGAAAGGGCGCCCAACCCCAGTTATAGTTAGAAACCCATGTCCACCCGTAATCTGTATATAGCCAATAACCATTTGTCTGATAGGGCGAAAATCCGGCGCCAGCATTGGGATACCATACATAACCATACTCGGGGTTATTTACCCAAGTACCATAGGGACTCAATTCATCATAAAAAATCTGTACACTGACAGAAGTTTCTTGCGAAAAGCA
>JAYSVQ010000559.1:0-9216 GCA_043718485.1 Bacteroidota bacterium | reverse complement strand
GTTCCGGTAAAGGTTGTACCGGTAAACATATTATCGTCGATAACAATGTTATTGATAGCAGCATTAAAATTAGATAATAAGCCATGGTCACCCATAGCGCGAATTTCATTGCCACGAATGGTGATATTGGTATGGCTTCCTAAAAGGTAAATAGCCGCAGACTCTTGTGGCCCATTTCCGTCGATGCCGATAATGGTAAATCCCATTCCGGTTCCACCGATGGTAACGCCATTAGTTCCGCTGCCCACACCTATGGTGCCTGTTCCGGGTGCATTTACACCTGTAATAGTGGTAACTGCTTTTCCCCCGGTTGAACGGAGGGTTAAATTTTGGGTACTGATAACAACATTACCTGAATAGCTGCCCGGTGCAACCTGAATTAAATCACCTGCATTGGCGGCGTTAAGTGCAGGTTGAATGGTCGCGAAAAAGGTGTTTTGGGTTACATTGTGAACCGGTTGTGCAAACAAAGTAAATCCCGACAAAAGGAAAAAACAGATTAGTGTTAAGGGCATTTTACATGTAATGCCCATTAATTGAGTGGAATTTTTTTTCATGGTTTTGATTTATTGAATTATTAAAAATGAATTGACTTCAATTGTTTATTGAAATTCGATTGAGTTGAAGGTGTTACCCTTTACATCTTATTTGAATGCTATTTTGGTTATGGATTGTTAATGTTGGTTACGTCTGTTCCTTAATGAACTATGCGTTAGTCATTTTTTCAGTTGGTGAAGGATGCTAAAATAAAGAGGAAATGGATAGGCGAAACAAATGTTGATAAATATTTAGTGGGTAGTGCTTCAGTAATATATAACTATTTAATTGTTAATTATATGCGGAAATTTAGGTAACAAAAAAAGTGAATATTACAGAAATGGGAGTGGGTTCCAAATCAATAATGAATCTTTAGTTTCTGATTAGATTAATGCTAAAGGCCCAATTTTTTAACAATTTAGTTACTTTTGGCAAGGAACTATGATTTTATGCAAAATAGATAGGCGTTTTGCCTTGAGATTGTAATGGACCCAATCGTAAAGGCTCGCTTATTAAAGAAAGGTTAAGTATTCCTTAATCAATAAGGATATTCTTCTTCGTCGGTTTCAGGTCTAAAGGTTTTTTGTTCCCAAATAGAGGGCACCTCTTCTTGGCGCATGGTTTCTGCGGTTTTAGAGGAAGGTTCTTCGACTCGTTCTAAAATAATAATACTCGACCAAATGTCGATTAGGGTTTGGCGCTCCCTGTCAAAGAAATGCCAGAGATAGGGCACAGCGATGAACAAGCTTGCGCCAATTAAGTAATATTTTTCGCGAACCAGTAGGGTTGCAAAAAGGGGGGTGTAAAAAATGAAGCGAAGCAAAGCCCTGAGGAAGTTTTGGCTGCCTGGTGGGGTATTTCGGTCGTCGTTATTTACTATTTTTAGCCCCATAGCCGTTTTGCCGGGTGTTTTGCCTCTTGATTCAGCTATGGGGGCGTAAATGAAATTGTGAAAAAGAAGGATAATAGAGGTGAAAATCAAGATTTTTTCCCAAACCTTTAGGTTTTTGGGCGCCAAAACCATGATAAGGTCTTCAGCTAAAAAATAAAAAACACCGACAAACAAGGTTACATAAAACAAGTCAATGATGGCAGCCCCTAAACGCGCGCTCGTTCGTGCCCCTTGGTACTTGATCTTTTTAAATTTCTTGGTGCGAGAAGCGTATAGACTCATTTTCCGACCTCAAAATAAGGGCTTAATGATTGAATTTGAAAGGGGGAAAAGGGTAATTTATTTCAAAGCCGTAACCATAACCTCTACTCTTCTATTTTTTGCTCTACCTTCTTCTGATTCATTGCTCGCAAGGGGTTGTTGCATTCCAAAGCCTTTTACGGTCATTCTATAGCCTGAAATGCCCTTCTTCAGCATCCAGTTTCGTACCTGTTCTGCTCTTTTCAGGCTTAGCTCTGTTTTGGTTGCATCTACACCTGTATCGTCTGTGTGCCCACTGATTTCAATTTTAACCTTGGAATTCAGGTTTAGAAAATTGAGGAGACGCATCAATTCGGGATTGGATTCAATCTTTAAATCCCATTTTCCGGTGTCGAAAAAGATAAGATTAAGAATGACTTTAGCACCCATGCGAATCGAATCAAGCTTCACATCCATCCTTATTTCAGGTGAAACATCAAGTTGTTTCATGTCTAAATCTTTTCCGAAAAACATGTATCCAGGCAAAGAAACATTGACACTTCGTTCTTCGGTGCCGTTTATTTCAACTTTATAGAAGCCTGTTAATGAATCTGATAGGCTACTATTTAGCGGGGCCATGCTTTTATTTTCAGTCAGGCGTACTTCACTTTTCAAGGGTTTGCCTGATTTATTATCGGTAACCCATCCCGTTAAAATGGTGCGGGTATTAAAGGGTAATCCCCCTTCTACAAAAGAGAGCTTCACCAACCAGAAATCATTTTGTTCCAGTTTTCCGGTGGGTAAAAGGTCACCGTCCTCGCTTTCGGCATATCCCAAAACCATGCAGTCACCGTTGGGAAGCATGGTTCCGCCAAAAAACTCTTCATAATCTTCGCCGCCTCCGCTAAATGACCATTGTTCACGGCCCATACTGTCAATTTTAATTACCAGCCCATCATAATGGCCTTTGAATCTAGTTACAGGGCCATTTTCAGAGTTAGAGGAGCCGAAAAGCAAATACCCACCATCGGGGGTTTCGGTAATACTGTTACAGCCGTCTTGTTTTGTTCCACCATAACTTTTACTCCAAATCAAATCGCCCCATGGGGTGAATTCCATTACCCACATATCACCCATTCCCTGATTTGATTTCAGCATTCCATCATTAGAAAAAGAAGTACCAGCGGCCATTATATTTCCATTTTTGTTTTTCAGGGTGAAATAAATGTCATCGAAGTTGCTTCCACCAAAATTCTTTTGCCATACCACATCATTGTTGCGGCTTAGGACAAGTGCCCACACATCTTTTTGACCGATCGGGGGGGGCACATCGAGATCGATGGAAGTAGTGGAACCGATGATTAAAATTCTACCGCCTTCTAACTCCATAATGTCGTTTACCCGGTCATTTTTGGTTCCGCCTAAACTGCGTGAATATAATATTTCGCCTTTGTTGTCAAGGCGGGCAATCCAAAAGTCAAGTCCACCCCGGGTGATGCGCATGTCTCCGGTTGCAGAGCCTGACTCACCGCCAATAAGGTAGCCCCCAGCTGCTGTAGGCCAAACAGCGAAACCCTTATCATTTCCCAAGCCTCCGTAACACTTACTCCATTCTAAATCACCGGCCCGGTTGAGTTTGGCAAGGAAAAGGTCCATTTTACCGTGATTGTTGATGAAATCACCATCGTTGGATTGGGTAGTACCCACAATAATATAGCCCCCATCAGGGCATTGCCTCATTTTAGCAAAATCTTCAATACCTGTGCCGCCAATCAGGGTTCGCCACATGATGCGACCATCGGCGACCAGCTTCATCACCAAAATGTCTTCTTTCCCCCCCAAACTATGATTGCCTTTTCCATGTCCGTCTGCAGATTGTGTGGTTCCCGCAACTACAAATGCATTGTCTTCGGTAACCAGAAAAGACATTCCATTGTCATATAAACTTCCCCCATAGAGTTTTTGCCATACTATTTCCGGATTCTTTTGTGCGAATAAGACACCGGAACCTGCTCCCCAAAGTAGGAGAAAAGGGAGAATACGCAGAAGGGGAAAATGAGTGCTTTTAATAGGCATGGTCGCAAAACTACCTTGGTAATAAGCGACTTAAAAACGGTACTTGTGGAAAAACGCAGGGCTTTGTATGGAATTGCCCCCATTAAATGAGAGGGTTTTGATTAAGGGATTTAGGTATTATCTCTTAAAAGCAGATTTACGATTTATGCGCCACATTTTAGCTTGAATCAAAGCTCAACTTTGAAAGGTATTCAGGAGGATTTATGACAAAAGTAATTTCATTCAAGGTGAAGACAAGGGAAGAGGCAGAGCGGACAAGAATGAGCGACAGGGAAGAAAGTGTGCAGTTGGCGTCTTATCCACGGATTATTCGGTTTTTATTTCCGGAGTCTGCCTGAAACAAAATGTTGGCGCAATCACAGAACGACGGTGCTTTGGTACAGCCTGAGGGAGTGGCTACTCAATTAGGATTTATCAGGGCATGAAGCCCCGTAAGACTTCAATACTCCGTTAGTTCTTTGTATGTTTTCGCTCGCCCCGGGAGAATTTCTCTCGGGGTAATTTTGTTTAGGTTTTACTCAAAGCTGGTGCGTTTACCTCAGCATATTTTTGCTTCAAATTCAAAAAAGGGCTTTCTAAAAAACGAAAAGAAAGGGAGGCAATGAGGACTGAAAGAAAAAAGGATGAGGTGTAAATAAATACATTTAATCATCATCATGCTCAACCTGAGCTGGGGCGGGATTGTCAATTTCTGTGTGTCTGATTTTTCCGCCGAGATACCCAGTGCCTGCACTAAAGCCAATACTTGTTAGTCCGAGAAAAACAACGGCTAAATTTAACCATTTAGAAAAAACTTTCGATTTCCACTCAGCCCAAAAAGCAAGTAAGGAAAGCCCGGCAGTAATGAGAACAACAATCAAGGTCTTTTCTGCCCATTCTTCATGCTCGTGAATCGGCTTATCGGAGACACCAACGATATGTTCAACCACTTCTTCTGCTGCTTCTCCCGTTTGATTTACAGGAATCACAAAAAGTGAGGTGAGGATGATTAAAGCCAAACCGGTCATTCTAACAGGTTTGCTTTTAAATACCATTCCGATAGCAAAGGCCAGAAAGGCAATCATTAAGCCCACAATGGGAAAATGATTCATGAGTAGGTGAGGATGTGCTGATTCCATACGTGATTTGGGGCAAATGTAATTTTTTTTGGAAAAAGAATTTATGATTTTCCTCAGACCTTTTCTTCGATTGTATGCATATTCATGCAAGTCAATGCATTAACCTGTAAAACTTGATTTTACTTTTTTAACTTCGCCCCATGTTTTCAACCTCAAAGCGTTTGGGAATAATCGGCGGCGGGCAATTGGGGAAAATGCTCATCAACGAAGCCATGCGCTGGGATGTGCCTGTTTGGGTTCTCGACCCTGCTGGCGACGCTCCCTGTTCGCATTACGCACATCATTTTGTGCAGGGGTCTTTAGAGGATGAAGAAGTGGTTTATGCCTTTGGCATGAATTGCGATGTAATTACGGTCGAGATTGAACATGTAAATACAAAAGCATTATTTCGACTGATAGAAAAAGGAAAAAAGGTCTATCCTCATCCCTCCATTTTAGAAACCATTCAAGATAAAATACAGCAGAAAGAATTATATGTAAAGCATGGCATTCCCACTTCTCCTTTTCAATCGTTTTCAGGAATTGCGGAATGCATTGCTTCAAAACCTACCTTTCCGGTGGTTTGGAAATCTGCAAAAGGAGGATATGATGGCAAAGGGGTGCAAATTCTTCGCGCAGAAAATGAGTTGAAACAATTGCCCGATGTGCCTTGTTTGCTCGAGACTTTTGTGCCGGAAATGCAAGAAATTGCCATAATCGTAGCCAGAAATAGTAAGGGAGAAGAGGCTTGTTTTGCACCGGTTGAAATGGTATTTCATCCACAGGCAAATTTAGTAGAATGGATTGCTTGCCCGGCTCAAATCAATGAAGATCAAATACAGCGCGCACAAAAAATTGCCGAAAAAGTTGCACGCGTTTTGGATTTGGTAGGAATTCTTGCCGTCGAAATGTTTGTGCTTCCAACGGGTGAAATTTGGGTAAATGAATCTGCACCCCGCCCACATAATAGCGGACACCTCACCATTGAATCTTCTTTCACAAGTCAATACCAACAACATCTCCGGGCAGTTTTAGGGCTTTCTCTTGGCTCTACACAGCAAAAGTGCCCTGCGGTAATGTTAAATCTTTTAGGTGAACCAGGATTTACCGGTTTCCCTATTTATGAAGGGGTGGATGCAGCACTTGAGATTGAAGGCGTTTATATTCATCTTTACGGTAAATTGGAAACAAGGCCTTTTAGAAAAATGGGTCATATTACAATACTCGGCACCACTTTAGAAGAGGCAGCGCAAAAGGCAAATCGGGTTCGCCAACTGTTAAAAGTAAAAGCATGAAAAAAGCAATTGTCGGAATTATTATGGGAAGTAATTCAGATTTACCGGTAATGAAAGAAGCCGCATCCATGCTGGAAAGTTTCGATATTCCCTATGAATTAGATATTGTTTCAGCGCATCGCACGCCTGAGAAAATGGCTGAGTATGCCCGAAACGCAAGCCAGCGGGGATTGAAAGTGATTATCGCAGGGGCCGGAGGGGCAGCGCATTTACCGGGAATGACCGCGAGTTACACCAATTTACCCGTGATTGGAGTTCCGATTAAGTCCTCTAATTCAATTGATGGTTGGGATTCAGTGCTTTCTATTTTGCAAATGCCTTCTGGCGTTCCTGTTGCAACGGTTGCCTTGAATGGAGGCAAAAATGCAGGAATTTTAGCCGCACAAATTCTAGCTATTTCAGACCCAGAACTCGAGAAAAAACTGGTGAATTTTAAGAAAGACCTTACGATTAAGGTCGATGAAATGAGCCAGGAGTCGAAACGAAAATCCTGAAGAGGGCATCTGCCTTTTGCCTTTATTTGTTTATCGGGCAAGGTTAATAGTATTATAACTACATTTGCATTCCCCGCCTAAACAAGAGGCGGGCTTTTGCATTTTATAATTTTTTGAGTGAACGTTCAAGACATTCTTCACCTTTATCAGGCCAACAATTCCCTAAAGACTTTTTCTGATGCCCTAAAAGAAGGAGAAGGAGGTAAATTTCAAATTTCAGGTTTAGTTGCCAGTCAGCCTTCTTTTTTAATTGCAGCCCTATACCGTCTTAGCCAAAGAAATATAGTATTGGTTTTAAATGATAGGGAAGACGCTTTGTATTTTCAAAATGACCTGCATGCCCTTATGCCCAAAAAGGAAGTTTTGTTTTTTCCGGCCTCTGCAAAAAAGCCGTATCAGTTGGAAGAGCTTGACAATGCAAATGTGCTGCAACGCGCAGAGGTTTTAAATCATTTAAACCATACCCAGAGTGGAAGGCAACTTATAATTACCTATGCCGAATCTTTGGCTGAAAAAGTGATTAATCGTCGCTCTCTCGTTAAAAGCACATTGGAAGTGAAAAAAGGGGAAAGCCCGGGCATGGATTTTTTAGTTGAAGTGCTTGAAGAGTATGCCTTTGAGCGAGAAGATTTTGTGTATGAACCGGGGCAATTTGCCCTGAGAGGCGGTATTTTGGATGTGTATTCCTTTGGAAATGAATTGCCGTATCGAATAGAGTTTTTCGGACAAGAAATTGAAAGTATTCGCGCCTTTGATCCGGTTTCACAACTTTCAATTAAAGAATTAAATCATATTTCTCTCATTCCCAATATTCAGAAAAATTTATTGGAAGAGGAACGTGTAGATTTTCTGGACTACATTTCTCCCAATACCAATATTTTTATGAATAATCCCGCCTTGGTTCGGGGTGAATTGGACCGTAATTATGGGCGAGCCCTCGAGCACTATGAATCGACCCAAAAACAAAGTGGAGGGGCCTCACCCTTATCTGCGCCTGAGCGCTTGTTTTTTACTGCGGAAGCTTTTGATAAGCACATGAAAAATTTTAGGGTGGTCGAGTTAGGCAACCGTAAATATTTTGAAAAGTATGATTTGGTTCTGGATTGGCAGGGAGTTCCTCAACCTGCTTTTCGCAAAGAATTTACCTTACTGGGCAAACATTTGCACGAGAATAAAGACAAGAATATTCGCAATTTTATTTTTTCTGAGAATGAAAAGCAATTCGTTAGACTCACCGAAATTTTTGACCAGATAGAGCATGATGCCACTTTTAATGGTATTCAGGTTGACATTCACGGTGGTTTTTTAGACAAAGTGCTCGGAATTGCCTGTTACACAGACCATGAAATTTTTGAGCGATACCATCGCTATAAATCCAAAGCTTCCGTTTCTCGTTCCCAGGCTTTAACCCTCAAAGAATTAAAAGAATTACAGCCCGGTGATTTCATTACGCATATTCATCACGGCATTGGGCAGTTTGCGGGTTTGCATTTATTGATGGCGGCAAATGTTGAGCAAGAAGCCATTAAAATCATTTTTCGAGACGGTGATGAAATATTTGTGAATGTAAATGCGCTTCACAAAATCTCGAAATACAGTGGAAAAGAGGGTATAAGTCCAAGGCTATCAAAAATTGGTTCCGGTGAGTGGAGCAAGGCCAAATCAAAAGCAAAAAAGCGAGTAAAAGAATTGGCCTTTGACCTCATTAAATTGTATGCTGAGCGAAAAGCGAAAAAAGGAAAAGGATTAAGTCCGGATAGTTATTTGCAACAGGAGTTGGAAGCCTCTTTTATGTATGAAGATACACCTGACCAAATTACTTGCACAGAAGATGTAAAGGCAGATTTGGAAAACGATATGCCTATGGATCGTTTGGTATGCGGAGATGTTGGATTTGGAAAAACTGAAATTGCCATTCGTGCAGCGTTTAAAGTGGTTTGTGAGAGTAGGCAGGTTGCAGTCTTAGTACCCACCACCATTCTCGCTTTACAACATTTTCATACTTTTTCTGAGCGACTGCGAGATTTTCCAGTTAATGTAGATTACATTAATCGGTTTCGGTCAGCAAAAGACCAGAAAGAAATTTTGGCAAAAGTAGCCGACGGAAAGATTGATATTCTCATCGGAACCCACCGTTTGGTATCGAGCGATGTCAAGTTCAAAAATTTGGGTTTACTTGTGATTGATGAAGAGCAAAAATTTGGTGTCGGAATCAAAGAAAAACTAAAGGTGTTGCGAAGTTCAATTGATACCTTAACCTTAACGGCAACGCCAATTCCTCGAACGCTGCAATTTTCGCTCGCCGGCTTACGTGATTTATCGGTGATTGCAACGCCGCCACCCAACAGACAACCCGTAGAAACCGTGGTGCATACTTTAGATGCAAAGCTTGTGAGAGATGCCGTAAGTTATGAGTTGAAACGTGGCGGACAGGTCTTTTTTGTCCATAATAAAGTTGACGAATTGGTTGAAGTGGCAAATATGATTCGCAAGCTGGTTCCCGATGCCCGAATCGCAATGGCGCATGGTCAAATGGAGGGGAACAAGGTTGAAGAGGTAATGCGAAAATTTATCGAAGGCCAATT
>JAYSVQ010000558.1:0-3067 GCA_043718485.1 Bacteroidota bacterium | reverse complement strand
CAAGACAGAAACGAAACCTGATTCCGAATTAAGTAAAATCAAAAAGCCGCAGATTATTCCTAAAGTTAAGGAACCGATTCGCAGGTTACATTCCCCTTTTGTTTCCGAGAAATTTAATATTCCGATTGCTAAGGTTTTTAAAGAAGAAGAAGATTCAGGCGGAAAAAGAAAAAAGAAGGATAAAAAGAAAAAGAAATAAAAAAGGCAGAGAACATCCCTGCCTTTTTACTTTTAAGCGTATTAAAAGGGACCTCTACAATTAATCCCTGCGCCTTGCGCCAGACATATAAATGAGAATGTAATACAGTAAGGTTGCAATCGATTGCAACGCAGCAATCACATAGGTGGATGCAGCCCATTTCAAACCATCTTTTGCCATTCTGTACTCTTCTCCTGTAGCAATTTGCTTTTCATCAATCCAAGCCAGCGCGCGGCGCGAGGCATCAAACTCTACCGGAAGGGTGATAACAGTAAAGGCCGTTGTAATTCCGAATAGCACAATACCCGCAAGCAACAATTGCGGAAAGGTATTGACAATCAAAATGCCAATGACCAATACAATCTGAACCATGAAGCCTGTATACTGAACAACCGGCACCAATTTGGAACGCAACTGCAACCAAGGGTATTCTTTTGCGTGTTGCACCGCGTGCCCAACTTCATGCGCGGCAACTGCCGCTGCAGCTATACTCGGCGTTCCGTACACCATCGGACTCAAACTCACGGTTTTGGTAAGCGGATTATAATGGTCTGTCAAAAGGCCTTGACCCTCGACAACACGCACGTCACTTATGTTATTGTCTCGCAACATGCGCTCTGCAATTTCTTTTCCGGTCATGCCGCTTCGGGTGCGAATGGCTCCGTACTTCGTCATTTTCTTTTTCAAAATGCTGCCCACAATCATGCCTACCACCATAAAAACGATGGTAATCAAATAAATTGGAAGCATTCCCGGTGCGATGTAAAATCCCATAATTCTATTTTTGTGTCTTTATAACGTTTATGTTAAGCAAAAGTTAGGCCTTGAGCATTTCTTCTGCCTTTTTGACAGCGAAACCAATTTTTAAGGCATCCTTTCCACCGGCTGAGGCAAAGAAATTTTGCCCTCCACCTCCACCTTGTATTTCTTTAGCTAGCTCTCTCACCATTTTTGATGCGTCAAACCGACCCAGCAAATCCTCTGTTATTATCACGTTCAAAAGCGGCTTCTCCTGAATCACTGCTCCCAACACCACAACAAAGTTTTCACTGCCTTGACGCAATTGAAAACAAAGGGTTTTTAAATCGTCGGCAGAGGGAACCTCGACCACTTCATTCAACAAATTAATGCCATTGACCAACCTCGATTTTCCCTTCAACTTCTCTTTTAATCCGGCTACTTTTTCCTGCGCATATTTCTCCAATTCTTTCTCCATCTCTCGATTGCGTTTCACCAAATCCTCAACCGCCCTTTCTGGGTGTGCATTCACTTTTAATAAAGCAGAAATTTGATCGAGGGCTTTAACTCCCTCATTCAAGTACCGAAAAGCTACATCTGAACAAATCGCCTCGATTCGCCTTACACCGGCTGCAATCGACCCTTCTGACTGTATTTTGAATAAGCGAATCTCTTGCGTATTTGCAACATGGGTACCTCCACACAATTCAATAGAGTAAGCGGGATCAAAAACAATTACACGCACCTTATCTCCATACTTCTCGCCAAATAATGCCATTGCGCCCATTTGTTTTGCCGTGTCGATGGGCACATTCCTTTTTTCATCTAAAGAAATACCCGCTGCAATTTTATCATTCACGATACGCTCTACCTGCAACAATTCATCTTCGCTCATTTTTGCAAAATGGGAAAAGTCAAAACGCAAGGCGCTTTCCGAAACGAGTGAGCCTTTTTGCTCAACATGCTTGCCCAAAACCTGCCGCAAGGCAGCATGCAATAAATGCGTGGCCGAATGGTGCGCCCGAATTAATTTCCGACGTGCATTATCTACCAACGCTGTCCATTCCCCTTCTGCATTTTCGGGAAGGGCATCTGTAAAATGGATAATCTCTTCGTTTTCTTTTTTTGTGTCCAATACCCGCAGGCTTTCTTCGCCGTTGGTAATCACACCCGTATCCCCAATTTGACCCCCTGATTCAGCGTAAAAAGGTGTTTTTTCCAGCACAACTTGGTAAATCTTTTCCTTCTTTGTTTCTAAGGTTCTGAACCGCAACATGCGCGAAACAAAGCTGAGGTCGTCATATCCTACAAAAGAGGAAACCGCATTTTTCTCTGCGATATCAATCCAATCACCGGTTTTGGTTTCAGTCGCATCACGGCTTCGCTTTTTCTGCTTTTCCATTTCGGTTTTGAAGCCTGCCTCATCTACCGCCCATCCTTTTTCTCTCGCCATCAACTCGGTGAGGTCGTAAGGAAAACCAAATGTATCGTAGAGTTGAAAGGCAAATTCACCTGCAACTAACTTAGATGTACCTTGATGAGAAGATAGATACTCCTCAAACATGTGACTGCCCCGTTCCAACTTTCGCAAAAATCCTTTTTCTTCTTCTTCGATTATGCGTGCAATAAATTCCTTTTGTGCTTTGACTTCGGGAAACACGCCATCATATACATTAGCCATTACCTCAACAAGTCGATACAAAAACGGCTGACTTTGATTAAGCCAGGTAAATCCATAGCGAGAGGCGCGACGCAAAACCCTTCTAATCACATAACCTGCACCCGTATTGGTAGGTATTTGCCCATCGGCTATCGCAAAGGTAATCGCCCGAATATGGTCCATAATAACCCGCATGGCAATATCCTGAGCTTCATTTTTGCCATATTCCACACTACAGGTTTTCTCAAGCACTTGTTTAAAGGGATGAAAAAGGTCTATATCATAGGTTGAATTCGTTCCCTGCAGTACCATGCACAATCGCTCAAAACCCATACCCGTGTCAACACACTTACCGGGTAGTTCAATGAGGCTGCCGTCTGCCTTTCGATTGTATTGCATGAATACAAGGTTCCAAATTTCGACCACCTCCGGGTGGCCGGCATTGACCAAGGTTTTGCCCTCTATTTCTG